>CAZSWX010000144.1:0-6064 GCA_964610865.1 uncultured Enterobacteriaceae bacterium | reverse complement strand
CTCTGTAGATATCCGGGCCTAAAACGCGGCATTAGAATGGATAAAGAAATACAAACGGTTTTGGGACAGCCACGTCGACGCTCTCGAAACTTTTCTTCCAAATCGACAACGGAACGATACCTCCAAGGTGTAGCGAGTTTTTACAAAACGTCTTATGTTAACGGCGCCTACAAAGACAACACCCTCGGCACGATTCCGCAATTGCACCAGGTAATTTACAGAAGGCCCACCATTAGGAGCATATATGGAATTCGGCGTTATATTTCCGACCCGTATCGATGATTGGAAGCTCGTCAAAACGGCCGAGGACCTGGGCTATGACCGAGCCTGGGTACCAGATTCCCAAATGATCTGGTCGGACTGCTACGCTACACTCGCGCTAGCCGCGCAGCACACATCCAGAATTCAAATTGGTAGCGGCGTTTCGATCCCAGGCAGTCGTATTGCGCCAGTGACCGCGCACTCCATCGCTTCTATCAATCAAATTGCACCCGGGCGCGTTTTCCTGGGGCTCGGAACAGGTCATACCGCTATGCGCGTCATGGGCATGCGACCAATGCGCATAAAACTATTCGACGAATATCTTCGCGTTGTTGCGGACCTCTTAAAGGGAAAAGAGGTGGAGTACACCTATGAAGGAACGACACGCACCATAAAGTTTCTTCACCAAGATCTACGCTTTATCAACCTCGAAGATCCCATCCCTATTTACATAGCCGCGAACGGGCCCCGCGCACTCGGCCTCACCGGACAATACGGCGACGGGCTCACGACATTGTTATACGAAGACACAAGCATATTACGCTCTCACATAAAATTGATCGAAGCAGGAGCAACAAAAAGCAGCCGAGCCCTCCCACAACCTTTCCACGTCTCTGCTGTAACATCTGTTGTCCTTCTACGACCAGGCGAAAAGCTAACTTCAGAACGGGTGATCGATGCCTGTGGCGCCTGGGTCACAACTGCCCTACACTTCGTCTACGAAGTCTACCAGTTGACCAAGAACGAAGACGTTATCCCTCCTGCTTTCACCGATGTGTGGGAAGACTATTGTGCCCATGTAGAGGAAATGGAAACGCCACCTGACCGTCGCTATCTCCAAATACACGACGGCCACAGCACCTACCTAGTCCCTTCGGAGCGTCGATTCGTTACCCCGAATGCTATTCGCGGGACTACGCTCACTGGGACACCCCACGAAGTAATTGAACGGATACGAGAAGCAGAAAACTCGGGTTTGAGGGAATTGACCATTTTGCCCCCAACCGAAACAAATCGCTCCATGCTCAAGGAATTTGCGGAAATGGTATTGACTAAGTATTAGCCCACATCGACGGCCGACCGATCCAGCCCCTACCCGTCTAACCGGTCCGTCATTCGCCCAACGGTTTCAACAAAACCCTCCGCCATTTCGCGAACCACTTCGCGGGCGCTTCGAACACTCCTTTGCCCTCCAACTCCCTGACCAGCAGGGTACGAGTATAGTTCGTACGCACCGGAATCCCGTGTCACACCCGGCGCTTTGAGTGCCCGGTCTATTCTTCGCAGTGAATTATAATTGAGGACACTCTGGAGCGGAGTTTTAAGCGGGTCCGGCGTGTCGGGCCGGTCCCATTCCTCTGTCCATTTTGACCGGAGAAAGCGCGCGTGCTTACCTGTCATGGATCTAGTACGCACCGTGTCCTCTGTATCGGCACCCAACAGCTTCTCTTTGGCCATCCTATCCAGTTCAGACTCGGCCGTGGTGAGCCAGACAGACCCGCACCAGACCCCCTGTGCGCCCAGCGCAAGTGCAGCTGCCATATGCCTGCCATTACTTATTCCGCCCGCGCCAAGTACGGGTAACGGTGAAACAGCATCAACTATTTCGGGTATCAAGACCATTCCGCCTATCTCGCCCGTGTGACCTCCCGCTTCATAGGATTGTGCAATCACTACATCCACACCAGCGCCTTTATGTCGTTCAGCATGCTTCTTTTTTCCCGCCAGCGCGCCAACGTACCTGCCCCGTTCATGTGCCGCTTGCACCACCCAATCTGGCGGCGTCCCAAGCGCACTAACCAGGAAACTCGCCTTATGGTCCAACGCTATTTGCACAATACCTTGGGCTTGTTTCTGAGAATACCGGAGCCCTCTCTCTTTCTTCGAATTCGACATTTGTTCCGGTAGCGGCGGGACACCAGCATCTTCCAAGATTTTTCGGACAAAAGACCTGTGGCCGTCAGGGATATGATCGGCGAGCGTCTTATGGTCCATCCCGCCTTTTTCCGCACCGACATAGTTTGACGGCATCATTAAATCCACTCCGTACGGGATGTCCCCTAATTGGTCTTCAATCCATCGCAAATCGACTTCAAGTCGCTCATCGGTATGAATCGCGGCCCCAAGAACGCCCAACCCGCCTGCCTTGCTGACCGCTACGACCACATCGCGGCAGTGCGTAAACGCGAAAATCGGAAGCTCTATCTCAAACATCTTAGTAATTGATTTCATGTTTGTACTCCTCCCTCATTCGTTAACACGGATTCATAACCGTCTCCTAGAGTCCCGGTAGCAGGGTACTGTCGAACCTGCTACGCAGGCCTGCCTGCTTTCCCTCGTCCACCTTTTTGATCCTACCTTATATCGTGATCCGTTACTGTCTTCTTACCTATTCGTTTGACTGTAACTTTCTAAATTTCCTCTCAAATTCTCCTTTTTCGCTGGCAATTCGCGAGCCACCATGGTAGTGGGATTTTGACCCGTATTACCCGATCGAATGAGGGTAAGTGGCCGGTATAATGGACTCGATGATTTCAAATAAATTGCGAACGGATCAATAACAGATGGCGTACGTTGGTAGCGCAGTTAGCGGATTGTTGGATGGCAAGCTGGTGAGCGGACGAGGCCTTTACACTGCCGATCACCAAGTCCCTGACATGGGACACATGGCTGTTGTCCGGAGCCCATACGCTCATGCCGTCATTATGAAGGTGTCGACAGCTGCCGCTTTGGCCTTGCCGGGTGTTCGGATTGTAGCCACGGGGACCGACATAGTAAAATGGACCAAGCCGATTCCTCACACGCTAGACCCTGCCTCATTCGGTGGAAAGACGGCTAAAATTTATTGCCTGGCCGTCGATCGCGTCCGGTACGTGGGCGAGCCGGTGGTCGCGGTCGTCGCCGAAAGTCGCAGCATTGCATTCGAGGCCGCCGGCCTGGTCGAGATTGAGTATGAGGAATTACAGGTAATAACCAACGCCGAAGCGGCGTTGAAACCCGACTCGGCCCTACTATATCCCGACTGGAAAACAAACGAACTAATGCGCGTTAGATTCGCCGGGGGAGATGTTGATCAGGCCTTCACTCAATCGGATCATACACTTCATGACACGCTCAATCTCCACCGCCACTCTGCCGTACCAATCGAACCGCGGGCGTCCTTAGCGGTCCACGACCAACGATCGGAAGCGCTCACCCTTTGGGTTTCTACGCAAGCACCTCATCCCCTGCGTACCACCCTCGCAGAAACCCTTACCATGGATGAAAACGACATTCGCGTAGTACAGCCTCAAGTTGGAGGAGCCTTTGGAGTTAAAATACCAACATACCAAGAAGACCCTCTCGTCTGTCTCTTGGCTATAAAAACGGGAAAGCCAGTTAAGTGGGTAGAGGAGCGCACAGAACACCTACTGGCAGGCGGTCATGCACGTGAACAGAAGCTCAACTATTCGGTTGCTTTTAATTCGGAGGGCGTAATCCTTGGCCTCAAAGTTCGGCTCATTGGGGACGTCGGCGCGCTCGCAGCAATCGCTGGATGGGGAATGTCTTACGTTGCCGCCTTTGCGATACCAGGCCCTTACAAAATCGAGAATTGCGAGGTCGACCTTTCTGTCGTCGTCACCAATAAGTGCCCGTGGAACGCTTACCGCGGGTTCGGCAAAGAAGCGGCTAATTTTCTGATGGACCGCGTAATGGACAATGTCGCAGAAACTCTAGAAATTGATCGGGCACACGCACGTTTCCAAAATTTCGTTCCTAAAAATGCGTTCCCCTACGTACAGATTTCTGGGGCCACGCTCGATAGCGGCGATTATGCCCGTGCACTTCACGATGTACTCGATAAGGGCGGCTATCACTCTTTTCGAGAAGGACAAAGTCAAGCTTTACGCGAAGGGCGACACATTGGGGTCGGGATCGGGTTTGAACTTACGCCAGAGGGGGGGTGCATCCCGGACTCTTTCATTGGCGGGTATGAAGGCGCCACTGTGCGGATGAGTCCTACCGGCAAAGTCACGGTTTTGACCGGCGTAACATCGCCGGGCTCTGGAAACGAAACTGGCATAGCGCAGATCGTGGCGGACGAATTAGGCGTCGCCCTGGAAACGATTCGCATCGTGCAGGGCGATACTGACTCATGCCCGTTTGGTCTGGGAAACTGGAGTTCTCGAAGTTTATTCATGGGAGGATCTGCGGCACTGACGGCTGCTCGAGAAGTACACTTTAAGATCCTGAGGGTCGCCGCAAGCATGCTGGAAACCAACCCCGACAACCTCGCCTCCGACAAGGGTCTTATCCGCGTAAAAGACGATACCTCACGGAAACTCCTTGTTGCCGACGTGGCACAGCACATACACAAACGGGCATTCGACCACCACGCCTTTGATATGGAGCCTGGATTAGAATCGACGCGGTATTTTCGCATGGGGAATATCCGCCATATCCCTGACGACAAAGGTCGAATAAACACGTACCCGTCGTACCCGTATGCGGCCTGCCTTGCCGTCGTCGAAGTCGACATCGAAACCGGGGTCATCACGCTCCTTCGTTACGTCGCCGTCCACGATTGCGGAACCATTGTTAATCCCACCCTCGTGGAAGGTCAGTTCCAGGGAGCGGTTGCGCAAGGGTTAGGAGGTCTCATGTACGAAGAGCTCAGCTACGATGAAAATGGTCAGCTCCAAACGGGAACACTGATGGATTATACAATGCCGACCGCGATCGAAGTACCGGAAGTTGAAATTCACCATCAGGTCGTGCCCAGTCCATTCACTCCTCTAGGCACGAAAGGGGCCGGCGAGTCGGGGGTCTCGAGCCCTTTTGGAACCATCGTGAGTGCCGTCGAAGATGCATTGCAACCCTTCGCAGTTAAAGCACGGAACACTCCCCTAACGCCTGAACGTGTGTGGCGACTTATCCGGGACGCGCGCATCGAAAATGAAGGCAAGCACGCGAGATGATTCGGACGCCGTTCCAATTTCATGCGCCACGATCGTTAGAGGAGGCGATCCAACCGTTATTGAATAGCGAACAAAGAGGGGATGAAGCAATGATTTTAGCGGGCGGGCAATCAATGTTACCTGCAATGAACCTTGCCCTGGTGCATCCCGCACACGTCGTGAGCCTTAACCACATCCCTGACCTTTCCTACATTCGGAAAGACTCTAACACGATCCGTATCGGTGCGTGCACAAGCCATCAAGAATTGTTTCAATCAGACACCCTTAGGACTGACTGTCCGATTTTGTGCGAAACAGCGGGAGGCATCGGAGACGTACAAGTCCGCAATCGCGGAACTTTAGGCGGTGCGATTAGCCACTTCGACCCGGCAGCCGACTATCCAGCCGTGCTCCTTTTATCCGATGCTACATTTCGCATTCTGGGGCCCGGGGGAGAACGCACGTGCGACGCGGACGGATTTTTCCTGGATTATATGACAACGTCTTTAGAGCCCGCCGATATATTACGGGAAATACGAGTACCCGTCATCCCGGCACAGTCGGGCACAGCATACCTCAAGTTCGCCAGAATCGAAGGTGGCTTCGCAATAGTCGGCGTTGCGGCCCGTTTAACTCTTCACCCAGACGGCACATGCGAATCGGTTCGTATCGCCATCTGTGGAGGCGGTCCATGCCCAATACGCCTGCATAAATTAGAAACGACAATGATAAACGCACCGATCGATTCAGATTTTCTGGACACGGTGTCTGACGCCGCCTATGAGGCGGCTTTGGACCCCCTCGAGGAATTACACGCGAACAAAGAATACAAACGCTGCATGGTTCGCGTGTTTACACGGCGTGCC
>CAZSWX010000143.1:0-6084 GCA_964610865.1 uncultured Enterobacteriaceae bacterium | reverse complement strand
TACAGCAGGACATAGCAGGGGCAAATCGCTGTGGACTCCACTCTGTGTTATTATGGTCGCGCCCGAACAAACGGCCAAAGGCTTCGGAGATCAGCCCAAGACATACCATCCACAACATACCAGAGATACTGAATACCCCACTCTTTGAGTAGCCATGAGTGAGATTATTTCGCGACAAACAGCACGATGCGTTTCAAATACATTATAGGCACAATTGCTATCATCGTACTGACATCCGCGGGTCTGTTAGTGTTCGGTATTAACACTCTGCTTGATAGGAATAAGGACGCGATTATCAGCGAGATGGAAAGATACACGGGTCGCCGAATTTCGTTAAGCGGCATTACCACGAGCTTTACGGATGGTATAGGTGTACAGCTCGACGAATTCAGCATCGGCGATGATCAAAGACAGGCGGTTGGCCATTTTTTGAAAGCCGACCGGCTAAAGCTCAACTTTTCATTATCCTCTCTGTACTCTGACCAACCAGAAATAAGAGAGGCGATTTTGTATCGTCCCACCATCAATGTGAAACGAAATAGTGATGGGATCTACAACTTCGGAGTCCTCCCTTCCAAAGGTACAGGCGACAGTGAATCCGTTGGCACGGCTCCGGAGACGGCAAAACAAACGCCAAAGGTTAGTTTACTGGTCTCACTTTTAGAAATCAGTGAGGGTACCATCCATTACACAGATGAACTGACGGATTCCTCTGTAACCATTACTTCAATTGGCCTACAGGGTCGCGATCTAGATTTCGATCAGATATCGCATATGCAACTAGAGGCGGCTATCCATTCCGCTACACCAACCGTTTCACTCTCGTTGGACGCCGGCCCGCTCAATTCAAATTTGAACGGCCTAGACGGGATTCCTGTTACCGGTACCATACGTATTCAGCAAGTCAATTTAAATAAGCTGCGGCAGTCGTTCCCTTTTCTCGCGAACATCAACACAGCCTTCGACTCTTTCGCCGGACCGTTGAACGTGATTGCCGGGTTTGCCGGTACGCCAGGCGAAATTAGTCTTACAGGCGTCCAAGCAACTCTGTCCTACCCCAAAGCCGGAACCGCTAATCTAACGATTTCAGGAGATGTCGGCCCTTTCAATCTGCAGCATGTTCGTCTCGAGCCGGAATGCAATATCGACCTGACCATGCGCCTAACTGCGCTGGAATTCGGGGACATCTCAGAAAGCTGGGGGGTAACAGAACTTCTGTCAGATAGTACGCAGGATAACGGAGGAGCAATCGACTTCGTTCTTTCTGCGAAGGGCACGCCAAAAGAATTGGTGCTAACAGGTTTGCTCGACGCCACGGGCATGAGCCTGAAAGTTGAAAACTACTTCGTCAAGCCGGCAGAAGTCTCGCTTACCTTGAACTCTAGAGCGGTTGTCAGTGGTAAGACACTTCGGACGAATAAGTTGGAATTAAATTTGGGCCCTTTAACCCTCCTAGGAACAGGTTACCTAACCCTCGACGACCAAAAACAGATCAACTTTGATTTTTCGAGCAACGAAATCGACCTGGACTCCTTACGACCCTTTTTGCCGTTCATAATGCGGACAAATGCGACTGGTAAAGCATCGGCCAAGTTCAACATCGACGGGAATTACCGACAACAGCAACAACCGCGCATACAGGGAGAACTAACCGTAAGACGGGCCACCGCAAGCCCTCCCCTCTTGGCCCAACATGTGGAAGACCTTAACGCTACACTTGCTTTCGTCGGCGAACAGGTCACCCTAAAAGAAGGTAGCTTCCGGGTCGGCCGGTCGTCTTTTCGAGTAACAGGAACGACTCAACAGCTTACCCCGCTGGACGCTTCTTTTGATCTGAGCACAGCTCTCGTACACCTGAAAGAGTTTGTGCCGCTTCCATGGGCAGGAGTGTCGGAAAATGCCAATTTAAAAGGGAGAATCTGGAGCACGAGCGATGGAACCCGTTATCGAATCCGCGTTGAGTCCAGTAGCGGAGAAATGGCGAGCGCGGAATATAACAACTTCCACTTAGAGATATCCGGGACCAACGTCCAAGCAAAGATAGACAAACTACGTTTCGGCGCATTCGGAGGCAAATTCGAAACGACTGGTCACTATTCACTGGAACAGAATTCACCTCGATTTTCCTTGAGCGGTAGGATAAATGGGGTAGACGCCTACCGGCTATCGCATCTTCTAGCCGACCATGGGAATTACCCCATCAGCGGAAGTGCCAGTCTCGAATTTGCCGCCAACGGAAACATGAATGCCCCGACAATATTGGGTTCGGAAATAACCGCTTCGGGCACACTATCGATCAAGGAAGGCGCAATACACCACCTGAATCTAACAGATGCCCTCTTGTCTCAATTGGACATCATTCCTGGCTTCACGTTGGCCCCTTCCAAAAATTTCAAAAACAAATATCCCTTCCTCTTTGCAAGTCAACACACTGAATTCGACCAGTTGGCAGCGGCCTTTGCCTTGAAGAACCAACAGATAGCAATTACAAACGTGCGGATGAAAACGGAGGAGGTCGTCGCCCACTCCAAAGGATCCTTAGACTTTGACGGGAATATAGACGCGACCGGGTCCCTAATCGTGTCACCGGAAGTCACCAGACAAATTATTCGAGACGTCAGCGAAGTCCGTTATCTAACGGATGCATCGGGCAGCCTCGTTATGCCGTTTTACGTTTCGGGACAAATACCTACCCTAAAGCCGCGAGCAGATGTGCGCCAAATGGGAAAGATCCTGAAACAGGCACTAACTAAACTTGCAGAAGAAGAGATAAGAAAGAGAATCCTCGATGGACTACGCCCTACCAACGACGCTAAAAAGAAGAGTGAAGCAATGCCTAAGACCCTATCTTCTGGATCTAAGGCCGAAGCAGCTACAACACCTGGGGAGCCTACCCTTGAAGAGCTATTAGTAGAGAAAGGCCTTGATTTATTGTTCGGTCGCTAATGCTCAATAGTGCGTTGGGTATGGCCGGGAAGATTATTCACTGTCTCCACGAATCTCCTTACTCAATGCCTCGATTTCGTTCTCGAGAGTACGAACCCGGGCCAGAAGCTTCGGGAGCCTTGTCATTGCCGCAGAAACTCTCCTCCACGATAGCACATTCACCGCCGGGTACCCGCCGACTATGCTGCCGGCGGGTACATCGTTGGGAATCCCGCTCTGAGCTACGACTTTTGAATCATTCCCAATTTTCAAATGTCCGGCAACACCTACTTGCCCGCCCAATTGCACCCTGGCTCCCAGTACCGTACTACCTGCTAGGCCGGCTTGAGCACATATGAACCCGTACTCACCGACATCCGAACCATGTCCGACCTGCACCAAATTGTCAATTTTCGCACCTCTTCTAATACGCGTCGTGCCCACCGTTGCGCGGTCCACAGTCGAGTTCGCGCCTATCTCGACGTCGTCGTCCAATACGACGATACCAACTTGAGGCTTCTGCATAACTGAACCGTCTGGCCGTTGCACATAGCCAAACCCATCACCTCCAATGACGGCGCCGCTCTGTAAAACTACCCGGTTTCCTATCTCTACACTTTCCCTGACAACTGCCCCTGCGTGGGCTGTAAAACTGTGCCCTATCCTTGCGCCTCGGTAAATAACAACGTTAGAGAAAATTGTGGAATCGTCACCCAACACAACGTCATCTCCGATTACAACATGAGCCCCTATCGATGCACCCCGCCCGATCGTCGCGGTTTCGGAAACTACAGCTGTGGAGTGTATACCTTTCAAAACAGGAGGGGGCTGGTAAAACCAACCCAAGACTTCCGCCACAACAAATTCCGGATTCCCGCTACGTAAGGTTGGCAAGTCAATCCGAGGCGTGTCGGCACCCAGAATAACCCCCCCTGCCTGAGAATTTATCAACCTAGCCGTGTACCGTTTGTTAGTGATGAAGGTTAAGTCGTGGGGACCGGCGTCTTCTACCGTTTTGAGACCAGTGATTTCAGGATCCGCGCCTCCCTCCAACTGACAGTCAAGACGTTTCGCTATTTCGCTCATTCTCATAAAACACCTCGCACACCCGAAAATTTTAACTTGAACGGCGGCCCAAACGGCGAGTGTAGCAAACACACTAGCAGGCGCCTATGCGCGCGCCGGGACCAAACTATAAAAGGCGAAAACAACGTCATTGGCCAAAAACCTAACGCAAACAAACACTGGACGAAAGCGTGTTCCTATTACCTGCTACTTCCTTTCCCGTTGCCACAACTGACTCTATCTGTTATAGGGCCCCCAGCCTCGGCAACCGCGAAAGCTGTCGTGCGTCGATGGACATGTCGAAAACAAGAACAAAATACGGAGCATTGCCCAGATGAAGACCTTGAGGCTTGGACTTCCCAAGGGAAGTTTAGAAACCACCACCATAGAACTTTTTAAAAAATCGGGCTGGAACGTGTCCAAAAGCTCGCGCAGTTATTTCCCCAGTATTGACGACCCCACATTAGAATGCGCCCTCGTACGAGCTCAGGAAATGGCACGTTACGTCGAATCCGGAACTTTAGACGCGGGTATTACCGGCAAAGACTGGATCATGGAAAACCAGTCGGACGTGGAATCCGTTGTTGACCTGGTTTATTCGAAAGCAAGCTTCCAACCGACACGCTGGGTCCTAGCTGTACCGGGGGATTCGCCCGTGAAGTCCTTGGCCGACCTGAAGGGCAAAAAGATCGCGACCGAGCTAGTAAATTACACAAAGCGGTACTTTTCGAAAAAACAAATCAACGTAGATGTAGAATTTTCTTGGGGGGCAACCGAAGCGAAAGCTGCCGACGGCCTTGTTGACGCGATCGTAGAAGTGACGGAGTCGGGATCTACTATTCGCGCACATGGCTTAAAGATTGTCCACGAACTTTTTACTTCCAACCCTCAATTGATCGCCAATAAAGAAGCCTTGAGAGACACACGAAAACGGGAGAAAATCGATCAAATCGCGTTATTGTTGAAGGGTGCCCTCACTGCGGAGGCGAAGGTGGCCCTCAAGATGAACGTCCCAAAGGAAAACATCGACGAAATCGTAACGATGCTTCCAAGCCTAACCGCGCCAACTGTTTCCCCACTCTACCAATCAGATTGGTTCGCCGTTGAAAGTGTGATCGACGAAGACGTAGTACGAGAACTAATACCTGACCTCATCAAGGGGGGCGCCGTGGGCATCATCGAGTACCCGCTCAACAAAATAATTTAGCAAGAATGTGAGAGCCGTCGCGGCCAGGAATCTGCCTAGCCGCCCACCATAGATTCCAGAAACGGCTCTTTCTCTTTGGAAGGCATAATGTATACACCTTCCCATCCGCAGACTTCTTCGCAAAGCTTACAGCCGACGCAGGTTTTTTCTTCAATTTGCACGCGACCCAAATATTGTGGACCATTTTCAGTCGAGGGCGATATACAGTCAAACGGGCACACGTCTATACATACACCACACCCGTTACAATTATCTTGATGAACAACAGCAATTGGCCGGTCGACCCTTTTTAAGACTTTTGTCAGGTTTCCGTAGGTGTCAAGGATAGCGTCATCCGGACAGATGACACCACACGCGCCACAATCTATACATTGAACTGCCTCAATTAGGTACGCCTTCTTGGGATCGCCGCTAATCGCTTTCGTTGGGCACCGCTGTTCACAGGCGCTACAACCAGTGCAGTTCTCCGCAATAATCGTAAAGGGCACGTTCCCCCCCTCTTACTTCTGCATTTCTCTCAAGACTTCGTCGCGTCGCCCTTCGTCTATGAGCTGGTCATTCTTACGCGCTTCCCGAAAGGCTAGATACGTAAAATAGAAGATAAGAAACATCAGTCCGACAATTGGAATATTGTCTGGCTTGAGTATAATTTCTAAAAATTGATCCCAGCCCGTTTTGTTTACCATTGTCTATACGGACCTACCTAGTCTTCGCCTTCTTGTCAATAACGAATACCTCTCGAAGTCCCCGATCCAGGGAGCTTTCCTCGACCACGGCTATAGATCCCATAGCTGCCAAAAGGACATCCGAGGACGCTGACGCTCGACCGACGGCCCCTCCCCTTGCAGCCTAGCCGATTTCCGGTATAAATATTTTCGATTCTTTAC
>CAZSWX010000142.1:0-6086 GCA_964610865.1 uncultured Enterobacteriaceae bacterium | reverse complement strand
GGGCTCTTAGCCGCTGTTTCAGTGCTGATTATTGCTTGTCCTTGTAGTTTGGGACTAGCTACGCCCGCCGCTATCATGGTCGGCACTGGCCGTGCCGCCGAAGCAGGAGTTTTGTTTAGAAACGGACATGTGCTTGAAACGGCTCGTTCAGCCACCACGGTCGTGCTAGATAAAACCGGGACAATTACTGAAGGCTGTCCAAGTGTGACGGATGTGGTGCCGGTTGGAGACCACACGGGTGGTGGTCTTCTCCCTTCGAGTGAAGTGCTGACACTCGCGGCCGCGGTGGAATATAGGAGCGAGCATCCGCTGAGCCGGGCGATCATGACCGCGGCGAAAGAGAGCGATTTAGAAGTGAGAGATACAACATCGTTTAGTGCGCTAGTTGGACGCGGTGTCAGGGCCCACGTCGAAGGCACGACGGTGGCGGTGGGGAGCGAAAAAGTTGCGGCCCAAATGCAAGCGGAAACGGGACACGTGAAGTCGACGGTTGATAGATTATCTAAAGAAGGGAAGACCGTCTTGTATGTTATTGTCAATCATGGTGTCAGGGGCCTGATTGCGGTTGCGGATATGCCAAAGAAAAATGCTGGTCGGGATGTGCAGGAGTTAAAGAACAAAGGCCTAAAGGTTATTATGTTAACGGGGGATGATGAACGGACAGCACGGGCGATTGGTCGACAGGTCAACATTGAGAAGATAGTGGCCGAGGTCCTGCCTGGAGACAAGGCAAAGTTTGTGTCCGAACTGAAAAAGCAAGGCGAGGTCGTGGTAATGGTAGGGGACGGAATAAATGATGCACCGGCTTTGGCCGAGGCGGATATTAGTATCGCCATGGCAGACGGGTCCGACGTCGCAATCGAGGCCGCCGACATCGCATTAATGAACGGTCAAGTCGGCGGGGTACGCACTGCGATAGACTTGTCGCGACATACCATCCGGATCATTCGCGCCAATCTATTTTGGGCGTTCGCTTACAATACGGCAGGCATTCCCCTTGCGGCGGGCGTACTCTATCCTTTTTTCGGTATTCTGTTGGACCCGAGAGTGGCGGCTTTCGCAATGGTGCTTAGCTCCGTTTCCGTTTTGGCTAATTCATTGCGTTTGCGCACCATGAAAATATGAAGTCGCGAACTGAATATATTTGGTGCAGGGATTTGTTAGCCGAAGATTTGTAGTATTTCGGAGTTGACGATTACTTTGGGTTTGGCCCGCTTTTTCGATGCCGCCAAGCCGCGAGATTTAGCAGCATCAGGACCAGGTAGGGACAGGGACTTTTCCGGTGAGACGTAACAGAGAGCACAGAATGGAACGGTCGGAGGGTTCTCACGCGACGGCTTCAGCGGTAAGAGTTGACCGTTGGCTCTGGGCCGCACGGTTTTGCAAAAGTCGTTCGCTTGCGGCCCAGGCCTGTGAGGGTGGAAAAGTCCAGATTAATGGTCAGCGAGCCAAAGCACACAAATTAGTTCGGCCGGACGACAAGGTTTCCTTCCGGCATTCTCGCGGATTGTGGGAAATGACAGTGTTGGCGGTGACGGAGCGGAGAGGGCCGGCTCCGGTTGCCAGATTGCTTTACGAGGACAATTCCCCTCCGCCTGCGACAGAACAATCGTCTGACTTATCGGAAAGTCTGTCCAGAACGCCGCAGAGGACGGGGCGGCCGACGAAGCGTGAAAGACGGGAGACGGAATGGCTGAGAAGAAGGTAAAAGCGCCAAGAACTGGGAGCCCAAGGGTATAAATCGATTATGATTGACCTTCGAAGTGACACGGTAACTCTTCCTAATCAACGTATGCGGGATGCAATGGCAGCGGCAGAGCTCGGGGACGATGTAATGGGTGAAGACCCTACGGTCAATAGACTTGAGGGGCTCGCGTCAGAAAAGTTTGGGAAGGAGGCCAGTCTCTTTGTAGCAAGTGGAACGATGGGAAATTTGGTTTCTCTTCTTGCTCATTGTAATCGGGGTCAGGAAGTCATTCTAGGTGATAGGTGCCATATCTTTAGTCATGAGGCGGGGGGTGCTTCTACATTGGGCGGGATACCCTTCCACCCGGTCCCCACGGGACGTTTCGGAGAGCTGGCCGTGGATGATATCCGTCGGGCCGCTCGCCCGCCCAATGTTCATTACGCACCAGCGGGGTTGATTTGTTTAGAGAATACACACAATCGGTGCGGAGGGACGGTCTTGTCGGTCGAGTACCTGGCCTCGATACGGCTGGCAGCGCAAAGTGTAGGATTGCCGATCCACATGGACGGTTCTCGGATATTCAATGCTGCCATCGCGTCGGGGTGTGACGTGCACGAATTTTCCAGAACGGTGGATTCCATACAAGTCTGCTTGTCAAAAGGTCTGGGTGCTCCAGTCGGATCGCTAGTGTGTGGGAAGCAGGATTTTGTGGCGCGGGCCCGCAAATATAGAAAGATGCTAGGCGGCGGTATGAGACAAGCGGGCGTAGTTGCCGCGGCCGGGATCGTGGCGCTCGACGAAATGGTTGAGCGATTAGAGACTGATCATAGGCGGGCGCGGCGGATCGCGGAGGCCTTGGCTGATTTGCCTGGTGTTTGTATAGACTTGGATACGGTACAGACCAACCTTGTCATCTTCACGATTCCTAATTATGCCACAACCGCGATACCACTCACTGACGCGTTAAAAAGAGAGGGCGTATGTATTGGCCAAATAGGGGACGATCGCTACCGGATGGTAACCCACGTCGGTATTACCGATTCGGACATTGATACCGTTCTCAAAGTGTTAGGTAAGGTTTGGCAGGCATTGCCGGTGTGTTAGACCATGTGTCAAGTGGACCAAGGACCGTCACCGTCAGAGGAGGGGACAAAATGAATAAAGTGCAAACAGTGCTGGGAGACAAAACAGCAGACGACCTTGGGTTTACGCTGGTGCACGAGCATCTGACGGCAGGCTTTGGCGGTTACGAGTGGGATAATACGAGTTTCGATAGGGAAAAGGAGTTGGCGGGCGCCATAGAGAAATTGAAAGAAATAAAGGAATTGGGTGTCACTTCTTTTGTAGATCCCTGTCCAATGGACCTCGGCAGAGATCCCGAGTTTGCGGCTGCATGTGCGGAAGGATCAGGTTTGAATGTGATTATCGCAACCGGGCTTTATAATGAGGCACTTGGCATTCCTCCCCATTTTAGAAGTCTTGACGCAGACGCAATCGCCGAGGTGTATGAGAGGGAAATTACAGAAGGGATTGGCGAAACCGGTATTCGCGCAGGGTTGATTAAGACTGCGACTGGCGGGATTCCCGGCATGACAGAAACCGCCACGTCGATAGGTGTACACGAGGAAACCTGCCTTCGGGCCGCTGCTCGCACTCAAAAAGCGACCGGTATTCCGATCCTTTGTCACAATGACGAACTCGGGCCTTTTGGCCGCGAGACATTGGATGTGTTCGAAGAAGAAGGCGTCGACTTCAACAAGGTCATGATTGGACACGCCTGTGGCGTCGGAGATATGCGGTACTATTTCGACATCTTGGAGAGGGGGGCTTGGATCGGTTTTGACCGCTTCGGGGTAGAGACGATTGCTTCCGACAAAATGCGTTTAGCGTCGCTTATTGGACTTCTTGCTGTAGGCTACAACCGTATCATGATGTCCCACGATGCGGTGCATTGCATGATGGGGCGGCCCAGCGCCGCGTGGGAGGAATTTGTGAAGGCCTGCCCGAACTGGAATTACGCTCATATTTTAAAGAATATCATTCCCCAATTGAGCGCGGCTGGCGTGAGTGAAGGTGCAATTCATACTATGACGGTTGAGAATCCTAAAAACTACTTTGGCCAGTAGTTGTCCGCGGTTGTAACGACGATGTCAATCGTTGAGAGTCGGGTCGTAGTCCTTTAGCGCGATAGCGATTTGTTTGTAGATGTCGGTGCCGACGTTCGTCAATGTATGGGTACTCCCCTTCACATCCGGCATAAAGACTGCCCCTGCCTCTGGGTAATGGGTTTGACGCTCCGGTTCCGGCCCGACGCTAGTGGTTCGCAGCTTCGAACCGCCAAGGCAAATGACCACTTCATCAAATTTGTGCGTATGTTGTTTCGTGGATTGTCCGGGGCGCAAAATTAGTCTGGTCACTCGGACACGAGGATGATCCAAGAGTATGACGGGTTCTACTGTGGTACCGGCTGAGGTGGAGGATGTTTGGAGCACCAGAACAATGCCTACCACTAGCACCGATAACGGTACAGAGATTCCAACTATAACACCACGCAGGAAGGGTTTCATCAGTAGTCCTTGTCCTTTTATTTGGCACGGGAGACATACCCTCCCGTTTCGGTGTCTATCCGAAGGCTTTCTCCAATGTCTATGAAACCCGGAACTCTCACGATGAGGCCAGTTTCCATTGTTGCTGGCTTCAATTCGTTCGTAACCGTAGCCCCTTTCATAGCGGGAGGAGTGTCCTTCACTGTGAGATCTACGGTTTTTGGCAGGCTAACACCAACAGGTTCATCGTCGTACAAATCGAGCGTAATTTTGAGATTGGGTACGAGATAATGGACAGATTCGCCGAGAGTGGTCCGCGATAAGGTCACTTGCTCGTAGTTTTCCGAGTTCATAAAACAATATTCTCCGCCTGATTCGTATAGGTACTCCATCTCTTGTTGCTGAAGGGAAACTCGGTCGACTTTCTCACTGGAACTGAACTTGTGTTCGGTTTGCAGGCCGGTCCGGAGATTCCGTAACTTTGTTTGAACAAAACCTCGGCCTTTGCCCGGAGTTACATGGCTTAAACCCATGATTCTATGTAGATGTTTTTGATACATAACGAGTGCGCCCGTGCGCAACTGCGTAGCAGGTATTAGCATTGGGAGACCTCCCGACCTTGATATCCAACTAAGTTAACATTGGTTATGCGGCATGAGCAATCCGAAAATACTCAGTGCAGCCGCTCCGTCGCTTCTGTGGGGGGCATCAAAATTGGTGATCCGTGGTGGTGTACTATGAACCACGCACCGTTCCGCTCCTGAAAAATATTGGTTGCCAATATTTGCGAATGACTTGTTCCTTGTCCGGTCTGCGACTCAAGATTTTCGAGTAGTACGACCCAACCCGTCGTTCCTGTGACTTGTACCTGTACTTCGGCAAGGTCGAATTTCATCGACTCGGAGTTGTCGAAGATACGCTGCCAACTTTGCATTACTGGGCCGGGCCCTGACAGCACGGGCCATCCGGGGTGAATGCACTTTATGTGGCTAGCCGGAAGCCAAATACGCTCCATTTGGTCAATGTCGAGACTCTCGAAGGCTTTATAGAAAGAGTCATTGGCTGTACGCACTAGTTTCGCTTGATCCATAACTCTCGCCGTTCACGGTTTTGGAGACATGAAAACTAGGGTTGTTAAACGACCGTTGCTATCGTTGCGAATCCCATGTTCCGAACCAGCCGGAGCAAGCACAATCTCCCCGGGTGTGAGTGAGTGAGTGTCTTCGCCAACTGTCACTGATCCTTCTCCACTGAGAACGTAGTATACTTTGTCTGATGCATCGTGGCTATGCGGCGTTTGACTTTGGCCCGGTTCCAGGCAATAGACGTCGCAGAACAGTCGCTCAGTGGTAAATAAATTCATTTTTTTCATCTTTTCCCTGGAAAACGCGACGTGATCGGAAACAGTTTTGCATAGTTCCATGCGAAAGACCTTCTTTATTCCTGATAGTGAGGTGCGACTCTTTTTTGCCGCCGACGACAGGACTACCAGGTTTGTTCGAATGCTAAAAGCCCTGCGTGAGCTTTCCGAGAAAGTGTGGTTCGTTATCTTTATTGGCGGATATAAGGTCGTCCGGTTTTTGGTAAGAGAACGACCTTGGGATTCGTACGGTGGGTATCGTTCTCCGAACAGATTGTGAGGTTTCCACCGCGATGGAGTTGCCCTTGTTTTGTTGGGGAGATCCCTGTCATACTATCAAGAGTAGGGAGTTCAATAATAGTCTAGAAAGGATCGGCATGGATATTCCCCAATGTAAGGAATGCTCGGACGGCGTCCTTGTCCCTTTGTCGGACTATGGACCCCGTGGTTCAGACCTGGATTTCAAGGTCTGGGCCTGTATAAATCCCTCTTG
>CAZSWX010000141.1:0-6090 GCA_964610865.1 uncultured Enterobacteriaceae bacterium | reverse complement strand
GCGGCACCAACTATGGCTACTTTTCCCTTGAGTGATTCTCTCATACTTTCTTCCCTAAATACCTTCTTGCCTGCTCCCTTTTTAGAGGAAATATTTGTGAACCCCCATAGCTTTCGACACCCAATTCTACATTAGCCTGTTGGGCCACCATTGGCTTCCTAAACCTCACATTCTTTCTTCGCTGACCTTGGAGAAAATTTACAAATATTTTGGTCTGTCACTCAAGCCCGCCAAGTGGCTCCAGAAGGTCAACACCAGGCGGTAACTCGAACGTAAACAACCGTTTGTCCTCTTGTGACTGGCGAGTGATGTTAGAAAACTGAAGTGTAGTTATATTGCCAAGGGCATCCGTAACTTTTGTCTCAACTATATCGTACGTAGATTTGGACACCTTGAGTTCCAATGATCCGCCGGAGCTCCCTGCCTCTTTTGGTATAAGCCGCAACGCATAAAAGGTGTCCGTTTCACTCTCAAAAAAAACGACAAATTCTTCGTCCAAACGTCCTATCCCACCGAGAAAAGAAACCGGAGCATTTGAATTGAAGGCTTTTTCAAAAGGGGTCTTGATAACCTGGTTTTCCGCCGGCTGATAAAACCACATATTACGCCCGTCACCAACTATTAACTGGAATGGCATCGAAAACTCCCAGCGCATCTTTCCGGGCTTCCAAAAGTACACACGTCCAGTAGAGATATCCGTGGTCTTCAGGGCCGCTATGACAATTTCTTGTGAAAAATCGGCCTGGAATCCATGGGTTTCGTCGTACCGGGCCTGAAGTCCGTCCACCACCTCTTTCCCCAACGCACTTCTACTATGCGCCAAAGCTGGTTAGTCCTGGGGTTCTGCGCCCCGTGCACCACCATACCCAACAAGGAACCAGACGTGTGCATCGACAAGCAAAATAATAAAAATAGCCACACGACAAGTAGCGCGCACACGATATGATATCCCGCGGTCTGCGGGCGACGTTGGCCCGGGTAGCATGGACGCGTTCATTCCATTTCCGCATGTGAATCTACTAACACCTCGCGGGGCTTCCCGGCCTCTCCCGCCGGAGCCACAAGCCCTTCGCGTTCCATCCGTTCTATCATCCGTGCCGCGCGGTTGTACCCGACTCGAAGCCTTCGCTGTACCCAGGAAATAGAAGCTTGACGGCTCTCAATGACTAGCTCCCGCGCTTGCTCATACATTTCGTCATAATCGTCATCGTCCGGCATCCCTTTTGGCCCACTTTGGGATCGCGCATTCTCCAGTGCGGAAATAAGCTCTGGGTCGAACACGGGCTTCCCCTGCTTCCTAATAGCAGCACAAAACTTTCGTATTTCAGGCTCTGATACAAATGCTCCATGGATGCGTTGCGGCTTGGCGCTTCCTGGAGGTAAGAAAAGCATGTCGCCATCGCCTAACAATCGCTCCGCGCCCACCGCATCCAATATGGTTCGCGAATCTATTCTTGACGATACCTGAAAAGATACCCGCGCCGGAAAATTCGCCTTTATCAACCCTGTTATAACGTCGACCGATGGCCGTTGCGTCGCCAATATCAGGTGAATACCAGCCGCCCTTCCCATCTGCGCGAGTCTAGTTATGGGTTCTTCAATTTCTCTACCTACCGTCAACATCAAATCTGCCAATTCATCAACGAGAACAACGATGTACGGTAAGCGCTGGTGATTAAGAGCCAAAGGAGTTGGTTTATCCAAACGCTTCTCCCCGGAATGATCTTCACCTCCGGCCTCTTCCGAATGATTAACGACTTCAGTTAGCTTGATGACGCCATCAGTTGGAGTGTCGCCCGTCTCAAGTGCACGGTTATAAGATGCAACATTTCTCACCCCTTTGTCTTTTAAGAGCTTATATCGGTACTCCATCCGCCGCACCACTTCTTGCAGGGCGGCGCCAGCTTCCTTTGGATTAGTGACTACGTGAGACAGTTGATGGGGGAGATTCTCGTAAAGAGACAATTCAAGCATCTTCGGATCGATCATAATAAACCGAACGTCCCGCGGTGTAGCGCGGGCCAGAATGCTCATGATCATCACGTTTAATGAGACGGACTTACCGGTGCCTGTGGCACCGGCGACAAGCAAATGGGGCATTCGGGCCAAATCAGCGGTCACCGAATTACCAACGGTGTCCTTTCCCAGGGCGAGTGCCAATGGCGACTCGGTCTGACGACAGGCGCTACTATCCAGAATTTCCCGTATACACACTTTTTCGCGCTTGGTATTCGACACCTCAATACCGACCACGGCTTTCCCCGGTATCGGTGCCAGTATTCTTACTGATACCGCGCGGAGGGCCATTTGCAAATCATCTGCAAGCGAAACCACACGGTTTACTTTTACGCCAGGAGCGGGCTCAAATTCGTATGTAGTAATAACAGGACCTGGCCGGACCGCTATAACACTACCTGCCACCCCAAAGTCCGCCAATTTACTTTCAAGAATTCGAGAACTAGTGCGAAGTTCCTCTTCATCTACTTTCACGGCAAGACGGACCGGTGGATCGAGGAGAGCGATGGAGGGAATATCATAAGTCTGTTCGTCTTCCGCTTGTTCCGCGAAGGGCAATGGGCGCGGCTCCGAAAACCCGAGGGCATCAGAGTTTTGCTCGGTGCTACTGACAATAATACGGGGATTAGATTTAGCCGAGTCATTCGTCCATCCACCTTCTTCGAGCGAAGTCGCGCTTTTAGACTTTCCGAAATTCGTTTTTACAAGACGTCGCTTTGCCTTCAAACGCTTGGCGGAGACACCTCCAGCATCGCCTTCTGACAGATCTGCCGGCAAATGAGATTCGGCGTTATTTCGCCAATGATTCACCCTCAATTGCCGGATGTACCCTTTGATGTGGCTCAATAAGTTGCCAGCCCGATCGAAGACTCCCCCCCCCAACGGGCCCAGGATATCTACAAAAAATCCGAATGTTTTCTTACATAACCACAAAAGCTTCAGTACTAAACTCCCCAGAGAAACCTGGGTCAGGCCAGAAAAGGACACCAATAGTATGGGAAGAATAATTAAATATGATCCGACAATATTGCCAACTTGTAAAAGGTGCACGGCGAGAAAACCGCCTATCCAGCCGCCCGCCCGAAACCCGGGTTCGTCGTTATACATGAGCGACAACAAGGCCGAAGTCCCCAGCGTAAAAATAAAGAACGAAGCACTCTGTGTTATCGGCGCTACAGATGTTAGCAGACGAAAGCGTACTGCAACTAAATACAATAGCGTCACGGGGAACAAATACGCAGCAAGACCCAGTGCCCGGCGAAACAAATCTGCGGTCTTGTAGCCAGCCTGCCCAACTAAATTCGAGGCCTGGTTTCCTGGCGTATAAGAAAAAAATGCTATAGCAAAAAATATCGTTAGCGCGACGCAAACTATGGCTAGGCCTTCCCCCGGGTATCGACGGTCGGTAACGCGTCTTTGTCGTTTATCCGTTTGTTGACGTAATTTGTTTTTCAGTCCCATCCTGCACCTCCTCACATCTCCATGACAAAAGGCAACACAACTGGTCGGCGTCCCAAAGTTCTCCGAAAATACCGCCGTACTACTAAGCGCAATTGCTCCTTCACCACGTCGGTATCTGATCTCTGCTGACGCGGTAATTCTTCTAACATGTTCAAGATGGCAGCCTTGGCACCGTCGTACCCCTTTCCGTCTGCAACAGATAGGAACCCCCTCGACAGGATGTCCGGTCCGCTCAGAAGCTCTCCCGTCTGATGGTCAAGACCGATGATGGCTATGATGAACCCTTCCCTCGCCACCTGCCGACGATCACGCAACACCTCGTCTTGAATTCGCGAAAGACCATCGACGAACACTCGCCCTGCGTCCACAGAGCCAGCTTCAGACGCTCCCGAGGCATCGATTTCTAGGACCTGTCCATCTTCAAGCAGAAAAACTCCATTGGGATCTAATCCGGATTCTCTGGCCAGTTCGCAATGCTTCATCAAAAAGCGATATTCCCCATGAATGGGGACAAAATATTGCGGACGCACGAGCCGCAACATAAGCCGAAGCTCGTCCTGCGCCGCATGTCCGGAGACATGGACACATGCTACCGCCTCATAATGGACGTCAGCTCCCCTCCGGTTGAGATCGTCTATCAGTCGTGCGATCGTTTTCTCGTTACCCGGTATCACCCTCGACGATAGTATGACGGTATCATTGGAGTTGATTGTTACCTGTTTGTGCATGCCGGAAGCAATCCTGGACAAGGCTGACAATGGCTCCCCCTGGGACCCGGTCGTCAGTAAGGTTACGCTTTTGGGATCGCGGTCACGGACCGAGGCGACATCTATGATCGCTTCGCTTTGCACGGGCAAATGGCCCGTTTCTTCTGCTATCCCTATATTATTAACGAGTCGTCTACCGACAATACTAATTTGCCGTCCCTGTGCAGCCGACAATTCCATCACCTGACGGATGCGATGTATATGGGACGCGAAGGTAGCAACAAGGACCTTGCCTCGAGAGTTAGAGATAAGATCCTCGATCGGCTGGGTGATCGACCGCTCTGATCCAGTTGTTCCCTCCCGTTCGACATTTGTCGAATCCGAAAGGAGAAGCAACACACCGGCTTCCCCTATTTCTGCCAATCGGTCTAAATCGGACTTACGTCCATCTATCGGCGTATAATCGAACCGAAAATCTCCCGTGTGCAGAATGGTACCGAGAGGGGTAGTAATGGCAAGAGCTGAAGCGTCCACGATACTGTGAGTGACATGGATGCCTTCAATTGTGAAAGGTCCGATTTCCCACACCTCTCGGGGTCGAAATTCGTGCAGGTTCGCGGATTCTAAAAGACCATGCTCGCCCAACTTATCGCGTACTAGCCCTATCGTGAATCGTGTCCCGTAAACCGGAACGTTGAACTCTCTCAACAAATGTGGCAGGGCACCAATATGGTCCTCGTGCCCGTGTGTTAGTACTACAGCTCGTAAACTATCGATCTGGCGAATATAAGTGAAATCCGGAACAACCACGTCGATCCCGAGCATCTGTTGCTCTGGGAACATTAGCCCGCAGTCTACCGCGATCGCCTCCGTTCTATCTGAACCGGCCGGGCAAAATTCCACGATCATGAGGTTCAACCCAATTTCACCGAGCCCCCCCAAGGGCACTATGCGGACTTTTCCGTCGCTCATATACTTCGCCCCTACCGACTAGCCTATAGAGGAGCAATCCCCCTTTCCCATAGCCAACTCTGCTGCAATCGCGGCATGAACCTGCCTCAATAGGTCACGGCGGGATTCCTTTCGAGAAACCTGTGCCCGCACATCGATCGGGGTGCCTATGACAACGTCAATTTGGCCGGGGGATACCTTCCACTCTCCGGTAGGCAAAACCCGCCAGCTACCTTTGATGGCGACGGGTACTACCGGGATTCCGGCCTCCACGGCGGCCATGAACCCGCCCGGTCTAAAAGGCAGTAAGTTTCCCTGCGTCCCCCGTGTTCCCTCCGGAAAAAAAATTACTGAAATTCCCAGTGCAAGAAGTTCTTTGACTTTGCGAAGGGTTGCTACCGCTTGGCCACGGCTACCGCGATCAACTAAAATTTGATGGGTACGGTACAAACATGGGCCAAGTACCGGAACGCGCCGAAGTTCCTGCTTTGCTACCCACCGTAAAGGCAAGTCTTCCAAGGCAGCGCATAAAGCCAAAATATCAAATTGGCTTTGGTGGTTAGCCATGAAAATGTAGGCTCGGCCCGTTTCCAGCCGGTCCCCACCGCTCACGCGAACGCGCACACGGCAAGCCCATAAATTACCTTTCGCCCAGAACCGCAGCAAACCGGCCGCCCGCCCCGCATGCGGATCAAAAAAAGAAAGGAAATAAATCGCCCCACCCCAAATTACCGTATGCAGGACGATAAACAATACGCGTACCGCAGCGAGTACCCACAAACCACTTTCCTCTTTTCCTTCCCTGACCTTGCTACCTGGTACTATTATAGTTTCTTCGACAACTGGCCGTCAACGCAGTTGATTTTTCTCTGCTTCCACTTACAATCCGGCTGTACCCGAGGAGGTCCGATTTGATCGTCGACTGCCCGGCCTGCCATACAAGATATCGTCTAGA
>CAZSWX010000140.1:0-6102 GCA_964610865.1 uncultured Enterobacteriaceae bacterium | reverse complement strand
TCGCTATCTTTCGTGATTTGGTCGTCGCTATAAGGTAAACATATGCTAGGCAAATGTTGATTCTCACTATTTGACTATCGTAATCTGTCCGCAATGAGTCCCTGTATTTGTTCATCCGTCGGCATACGTTCATATTTGGGAAGAGCAGGATTCATGTCGTCCCAGGGTTGAGCGCTAGAGGTCCAAATATCAGCCTGGGGTTCTAGTACGCTCGGGTTGTCTGTGCTGCCAGCAGTAACGAACCGCATGGCAGGAAACTCCTCGGCTTTGCTGCCCACTATCGAGCCGCATGACGAACAAAAGCCTCGGTAGAGCGTCCCCCCATTCTCGCCTTTGACGGTGTAATACTTCAGTTCGCCCTTGGTAAACGAGAGTGCTGTGGCAGGAACAGCCATAAGACAATACCCTCCTTCTAAGTCATGGTCTTAGCAGCCGAGAATATGGGAGAGAAGAGTTCGTTGAATACAGCTCGGTTGTATTGTGTGCGTCGCAATCCTTCGCGACTCTGTCGTCGCCATTCTGATACAAGGCCCCGCGACGACGATATAGAGAAGCATGACGACGTCGTCGTTACTTGCAAAGTGGCGCAAAAAGAGGCAGGTCCGGCCGGGTGCATGTATTACACTGCTAAAGCGCCCTTGTTGATCTGTCACAGTGAAACTCTATTACCTTGCGCTAGTGTCTCACCCACGGTCTCAAGAAAAGCACCCGCAGGCGCACCATCAATCACACGATGATCAAAAGTCAGACTTAACACCATCATCGACCGCGGAGTTACGACATCTTTGTATACTGCCGGCTTTTTTACAATACGGCCGACGCCGAGAATGCCTGTTTGCGGGGCATTTAGGATGGGCGTAAATGCGTCTATCCCATACATCCCGAGATTGGAGACCGTGAATGTACCACCGGAGACTTCTTCGATTTTGAGTTGATTTTTTCTGGCTTTATCCGCAAGGGTCTTTGCTTCTTCTGCAAGGCTTCTAAGTGACTTTTGGTCTACGTTCTTTAGGACCGGAACGATGAGCCCTTCTTCCAATGCGACTGCTACACCTACGCTGATGTCAGTGTGCAGTTGAATCGCCTTTCCGTCGAGCGAAGAATTCATTCGGGGGTGTTTTTTCAGTGCATGGCCGCAAGCTTGAATTATAAAATCAGTGTAGGTGACATCGAACTGCTCTCTCACCTCTCGGCGTCGCTCTACTAATTCTGAAACGTCGACCTCGGTGGAGATTGTAAGCT
This sequence comes from uncultured Enterobacteriaceae bacterium, assembly GCA_964610865.1. Taxonomy (GTDB): domain Bacteria; phylum Desulfobacterota; class Binatia; order Bin18; family Bin18; genus Bin18. The sequence continues at coordinate 4,860 of CAZSWX010000140.1, read as the reverse complement.
GGGCGGTGGCTTGCAGGCTGGCATGCATCCGTTCCGCGATTACTTTACGCATCCCCTTGAATTCTATGTTTTGTGTCTTGTTCGATGAATCCCTCGTATCCTGGGGACCAGTGTGTCCACCAGAATCTATAATTTTTTGTACATCTTCTCGGGTAATGCGACCGCGTGGGCCGGTGCCGGTTAGTTGGGAAAGGTCGATACCTTGCGTTTTGGCAAGCTTTCGAGCAGCAGGAGTAATGGGGACGCGCCCCTGGTTTTGCGCTGGCAAGTTCGTTTTTTCCCTGTCGGACCGCTCTGCGGGATCTGGAGTTGGCACGCTAGCGGCCGCGGTATTTTCGGTGTAGCGTCCGGCGATTTCGGCGACGTCTTCTCCGGCCTCAGCTAGAATTGCGATGGGAAGCCCGACTCCCACTACGGATTCTACCGAGTAGAGTAACCGCGCTACCGTGCCGTCTGAGGGGGCTTCCACTTCATACAATACTTTCTCCGTTTCGACTTCGAAGAGGGGTTCGCCCGCCTTTATGGTGGCGCCTTCGCTCTTGAACCATTGCTGTATTGTGCCTTCGGTCATGGTTAATCCGAACTTTGGCATTACGACTTCTATTGGCACAGGAGTATCCTTTCTCCGCTGGATATTTGCTCGGGTATGTCGACCGCAAGATTAAGGAAGCATTTCCTTCACTGCCGAGGCTATTTTTTTGCCGTTAGGTAGCACAAATTTCTCGAGCGGCGGACTAAAGGGCACAGGTACGTCAGGGGCCGCTAACCGTTTTACCGGAGAGTCGAGAGAATCAAACCCTTTGTCGGCGATCACGGCGGCAATTTCGGCTGCAGCACCGCACCGTAGATGACCCTCATCCACGACCAAAACATTATGGGTTTTGGCGACCGAGGAGAGGATAGTTTCTTCGTCAAGAGGGATCAGCGTACGCGGGTCTATTACTTCCGCAGAGATTCCATCTTTGCTGAGCGCGTCTGCAGCTTTCAATGCTTCCGTAACCATATACCCGACGGCAACTATCGTGATGTCCGAACCTTCGCGTTTGATCGCGGCTTCCCCGATGGGCACGACGTAATCATCCTCGGGTATATCTTCCTTGCTCCGCCCCAGTTTGAGGTGTTCGAAAACTAAGACCGGATTGTTGTCTCGAATTGCACTTTTGAGCAGACCCTTCATATCGTGGGGTCCGGACGGCACGACTATTTTGAGTCCTGGCACGCTCATGAACTGCGCGTAAACTGTCTCTGAATGTTGTGCCGCGGCCGATCCCACCGCCCCGCACACCGCCCGAAAAGTAATGGGCATGTCGGCCTGGCCGCCCGACATATATCGAAGTTTTGCGGCCTGGTTGCAAACCTGGTCCCAACAACAGTAAAAAAAACTCGCGAATTCTATTTCGACTATAGGCCGCATTCCTGCCATTGCGGCCCCAACGCCCGCGCCGGCATAGCCAGCCTCCGAAATGGGTGCGTTCAAAATCCTCTCCGAACCGAATTCGTCGGTTAGACCACTAGTCGCACCGAAGGCCCCTACCCACACATCCAGTCCCATGAGGAATGTTTTTGGATCTAGGCGCAATTCCTCCGCTAGACCTTCATTAATTGCTTGAATAAAATTTATCTCGCGCATGATGATTTCTCCCTCTAGGCCGCGGAAAACATATCCTGCAGCGCCTCTTCAGGCTCAGGGTATGGACTCTCCTGAGCAAATTGCACCGCATCGTCTATTGATTTAGTGACCTCGCTTTTAACCGCATCCAGTTTGTCTTGCGAGAATAAGCTTGGAACAAATGTTTGCTCAAAGTGGATGATGGGACATCGCTTTTTCCAGGCTTCAACCTCTTCTGCCGGTCGGTAGCTTCGCTTTCCGAGGAAGGCTTCTTCTCCGACGACGTGACCCTCCCAACGGTAAGTTTTGCACTCGATGAGAGTAGGGCCGGCCCCTTTTCTTGCTCGTTCAACAGCTTCTACAGTAGCTTCGTAGACCTCAACAACGTCGTTACCATTGACTATCACGCCGGGCATGTCGTGGCCGCGTGCCCGGTCAGCTATATCTTTGACCGAAGTGACGTCTTTACCGGCGGTGAATTCGCCGTAAAGGTTGTTCTCGCACACGTACACCACTGGAAGTTTCCACGCAGACGCTATGTTGAGTGATTCGTGGAAAGTGCCTTCGTTCGAGGCCCCATCGCCGAAGAAGCAGGTGGCAACCTCGCCGCTGCCGCGCACCTTCGCTGCTAAGCCGGCACCGGTAGCAATGGGCAGCCCAGCGCCCACTATTCCATTTGCCCCGAGTATCCCAAGTTTGAAGTTGGCGATGTGCATCGACCCACCTTTGCCTTTACAATAGCCAGTCTTCTTCCCGAACAATTCGGCCATCATAGGTCTGACCTCGCCGCCTTTCGCGATCAGGTGTCCGTGCCCCCGGTGAGTACTGGTAATGTAGTCATCTTTGGTCAGGGCAAAAGCGGCTCCTGTGGCAGATGCTTCTTCACCTATTGAAACGTGTACGAAGCCGGGGATCTTACCCTCCTGGAATATGTCTCGTACGCGAGATTCGAACTGGCGAATGGTCTGCATCGTTCGGTACATCTCGAGAAGCTTTTCGTTACTTAAACTCGTGTCGGCCATTAGTGTTCCCCCTTTTCACGTTTGACTGGAAGGCCCAGTCTTCATAGTCCTAAACAGGGCCGAACGTCAACGACTATGAAGATAGAGGCCGCCTGTTGCTCGTTAATGGAATGCCATGCAGACCGTGCTCAATAAATCTAATACTCGAAAACCAGCGACGCGAGTGCTCGTGCGCGGATATGAGGGTCAGAACGCGCGAGATTTACGTGGGGTGTGCAGGTTGTGACATAGCCACTCAGCCAGCAACGTTATCGTGCCCACAAGAGCAATTCTCGCCAGAATTTTTGGCGCGAGCCTATATTACACCTTTGTCCTTTAGGTCTGCGATTTCGTCGGGCCCGAGACCCGCGAAGTGAGAATAAATTTTGTCGTTGTCGTGGCCAACAGCGACCGAGCCGCGCCAAATCTTACCCGGTGTCTGGGAAAATTGAGGACTTACGCCCGTTCCTTTGACGGTACCGACTTGATCGTCGTCCCACTCTACATGGACATCTCGGGCTTCATAATGCGGGTCTTCCGCCATGTCCTTGCTGTTCATGATAGGGCAGCATGCCACTTGCCCGGCATTTAACTGCTCAACGGCTTCGTCTACCGTGCGCTCGGAAATCCATCCTCGCAATAGCGCGTCGAATTCTATCCCCTCTATCGCGTTTATATCTGTGCTTGCCTTTTGCCACTTCTCCTCTTCAGGATCCAAACCTATGACGCGGCATACTCTCGAAAATACGGCCAGGCCAACCGCGCCGACAACTACCCAGCCGTCGCTGGCTTGGAAAGCATCGTAAGGCTGAAAGGCCGTGGCTTTGTTTCCGGTCCGTTCGCGAACGAATCCGTTACTGAAGTATTCGATCATTGTCCCCGAAAGCAGTCGATGAATTGCTTCAAATTGCGAGATGTCGACGACCTGGCCTTTTCCCGTCCTTTGGGCGGAAATGTAGCCGGCTAGGGAAGACCAGAGGCAAAATAACGCCGTGATGTAATCGGCGGTCCAGGGATTTGCCCTGACGGGGGGTTGGGGATCCGGAAATCCGGTCTGGTACATGAGACCCCCAAAAGCCTGACCTATCATGTCGTACGAAGCCCGGCCCAAATAATCTGGGTGTCCGGACTGTCCGTAACCAGAAACATGGGCAATTACGAGTTTTGGGTTCGCTTGCAACACTACTTCGTCGGTTAGTCCCCATTTTGTGTATGAGCCCGGCTTCGAACTCTCCATCCAGATATCACAAGACTTAACTAGTTTTAGGAACAGCTCTTTTCCCTCCGGTTTACTAAAATCGAGTGTAACGTGCCATTCGTTGCGGCGTTCCTGGACCCATGTGGTGGCCGCTTCGCCGTCACCATCTTTTCGGGGCAATTGCATGCCCAGATGTCGCCACGCGGCGTCACCTTCGCCCGTCCGTTCGATCTGTATGACTTCTGCGCCCATCTCTGCGGCGAGGGCGGCAGCAAACGGTTGGGCTACTAGGGTGCCAGTGGATATAATTCGCACGCCCTGCAACGATCCAAATTGTTCCGGTAAAAGTGAAGTCGGGCCATGTTCCATTCTAAACCTCCATCTTGTTTGCCGCGTGAGGGTATATCCGTAACCCAAATAAGGTTCGAAAGAAAGAGATCTTCTTACTGGCTATCTTGGTGTTTTCGATCAAGAAAATACAAAATGCGAATCCGTGAAGGACGGGGACCGATCACCACACCCCTCGCGGAATGATGAAGATCGAGAAATGTCAAGGGAGGCCCTGGCCGATTGTGTAGCTAAAGATTGAAAGTGGATTAGTGGACTATAGGTGTATTTTAGATTTTGGTGAGCTGGTAAACTCAATGCCGGGCTTCGCCTATATAATTTGGATTGTTATTTGCTATGAACTTATGTCGCTAACCAGGCTTTCGGCACAGGGGCTCACGCCCTCCGAGGAGGTAGGATGTACAAGATTATGGGTATTTTGAAACGACCGCATGAAATGAGTATGCCGGACTTTCGCAAATGGTGGTTGGAAGAACACGCCCCAAAAGTGAAGAAGTGGGTAGGGCTCAAAAGATATTGCATTAATTTAGCGACAACCGAAGATCAACGCTACGATGGCGTAGCCGAGGTATGGTTCGAAACAAAGGCGGACATGGATGCCGTCTTCCGTACGCCCGAAGGAGAAGCGGCAAGGAATAGTGCGATGGTTGGATCCGCAGAGATCGTCCTTCTCTCAACAGAAGAGAACGTAATGGTTGGAAAAT
>CAZSWX010000139.1:1089-6109 GCA_964610865.1 uncultured Enterobacteriaceae bacterium | reverse complement strand
TCATCGATTAATGTGTCTATACGACTCACGAAAAAGCTGGCCACACTAGACACGCTTCTCAGTTTCTCGCCGCGCCGAAAGAGTTTCTCTAGGCCTTTGACATACGCAAACGCGACCCTTTCATAGGCCTTCACGGCAAATAAGAGCGTTACATTCACATTAATACCCGCAGCGATCAATTCCTCGATAGCAGGAAGCCCGGCTTCGGTCGCCGGCACTTTTATCATCACATTGGCCCTGTCGACCGTAGTAAAAAGACGACGGGCCTCCTCCAACGTCCCATCGGTGTCATTCGCCAAATACGGCGACACCTCAAGACTTACGTACCCGTCTGTGCCGCCTGTTCTCTCGTAGACGCCCCGCAACGCATCCGCGGCCATCTGTATATCCTGGATTGCCAGGTCTTCGTACAGACTCTGCGCAGAGCTCTCTCCTCGAAGCACGAGGCCTTCCAATTGCGGGTCGTAATCCGAACCGCCGCTTATGGCCTTCTCGAAAATGGCAGGATTAGAAGTGATACCAAGCAGGCCGTCCCTCTCGATGAGTCGGCCTAACTCGCCCGACTCAATAAAGCTCCGATGAATATTATCGTACCAGATACTCTGACCAAATCTCTGAACTTCAACTAATGGATTTCCCATACACCCTCAGATCAGCCAATTAGCATTTACGAAAAAGGCAGGATGGCGCTTTGGTCGAGATCATTCCATCCCGCGCATTACCACCTTAACAAAGTAATCTATGGGTCATTAGCACACAGGCTTCCTCATCAGCAAATTATCAAGTTTAATACCTCCCCGTCTGCAAAGGCCGTAAGGCTAGGAGGAAAACCTTAAGGGGCCGGTGGCCCCACCGCACCAGCGGCTCGTGCCAACCCATTCTCCTCAGGCGTCAAACGCGTCGGCGAATCCCGTTCCGCATCAACAATACAAAAAAACCCGAAGGACGCGTCGCCCGATGCTAAAAACTGATGGGGTACCCATGGCTCGATATACATTGTATCCATCGGGTACATCTCAAATGACTTCTGCCCGCAGATGACACGGCCAGTCCCCTGCTGCGCGATAACAACATGAGCGTGGGCGTGCTTCTCCAAACTGCTGTGCCCACCGGACTTGATTTCGAAATAGCGCAATTCAAAGCTGGTCTTCTCTTGATTTTTTCCGACTAGCACTTCGCGTGTTATGTCTACCCACTCTAATCCGGGTTCTTGTCGTCGTTTGTAATCCGTCACGCGAACGTCAGACCATCGAAACGAATCACCTTTCGGTTTGAATTTTAAGAACCGATTCGCCGATTCAAACATTAAGACCGCCCTTCAAATTCAACAACGGTCTTGATCGAATTTTGCGCCTCCGCCGCATTCTTATACGCCTCATGCAACCGAGCAAAAGGGTAGCGGTGGGTTATGAATTTTTTTTCCGTGATGACGCCTTTCTCGATTAGGTCGAGGGCTTCACGGGTATCGTTCGGCCCGCAGGAATAACTAGGTATGAGCCGGATTTCATCAAAATAGAGAGAGTTCGGCGATAAGGAAAGTATGTCATTGGGCCTACTCGCAGTAAACAAGATTACGGTGCCTCCCTTCGCGGCGCACCGGATGCCTAATTCCATCGCTTCAATCGATCCAGGCCCCACTATTACGACTTCAGCCATGTTCCCCTCGGTATACACACGAAGAGCCTCTTCGAATCCCTTTTCTCCTACATCGCGAGGAGTTAGGGCAATATCGGCTCCCAGTTCAAGGGCTCTTCGGCATCGGTATGGGACGTAGTCCGTACCAATAACCATGCTTGCTCCTGCACTCTTCGCGAGGGCAACATGCAACTGTCCCATAATACCTAATCCGATAACGCAGACACTCTCGCCTGGCTTAAACCCGGACCGGCGCAACGACTTCACAGCACAAGCAGCTGGTTCAATTAATGAACCGTCGGCAAATGATATGGGATCCGGCAAGCGAAGCGTATCTCCCATTAGATTCCCCTCCGGTACGATGAAATATTCCGCCATACCACCCGGGACAATTTTCGCTCCTCGCCATGTGGCGCACTGAACAAACTCTCCTCGTTGACAAGCACGGCACCCAAAACAGGGGGCATGGTGATGGACAAATACCCGATCGCCAGGTCGGAATTCCTTTACACGCCGTCCAACTTCCACGACTTCCCCGGCCGGCTCATGTCCAAATACGACTGGTGCTTTCTTTTTCATATACCAGCCCATGACATCACCCGAACAAATTCCACATACGCGAGTCTTGATCAACGCTTCCCCGGAACCAAGGGGTGGTAGGAGTTCCTCCTCAAACCGAATATCCGTCGTATCGTAGAAACGCGCTACTTTGGTACTAGACATACTCAGATTAAACTCCTCCCTGAAACGCCAAACCTTTCGTAAAGCACCTGTATTCCCTTGCATTCAAACGCCGCCTGAAGACGGCCGTAGGCCCGCATCTGTGGGTGCCGAACCCACACCAACCAGCGATTGGAATCAGATCCAACTGGTTTTTTTACAACCCGTGTGGATAAGAACAGTGAATTATTCGGCCCGGCTATGTCCCTCATGCATGTCGAAGCTCGCAACGTAATTCATGATATTTAGCTTTCCTATTGGCGCGCCCGCCGCTGCTAGCCGTTCCATCTCTTGGCAAAATTTTGGCCCGTGGTGCACATTCGATGCTACGTGGGCCATTTCATGCAGTAATATACTTTGTCCTTTAGGAAAGGGAAACGCTTCAAGATCGATTCGGTGGCCCTTTTTATCACAATAGCCTGCGACATGCTTTGACATGTCCGGAGGAATCCCCGGAACATCCAAACCCTCATGTAACGACACGCGATAAAAAGGCAGCCGATCGGAAAAGTAAAGCCGGTTAAAAATCGCAAAGAGTTCTTGGTACTGGTGCTCCCACTTTTCTATTTCGCGTTCGGAGGCTTTGTACTCTTTTCTATCTTTCCACGTCCGCTTTCGAGACTCTTTTAGTATCATTCAAAGTGCCCGCATACCTTCGGCCGAGCCGCCCTTACACTAAGAGTTTCTTTGGTATCGAATCGGTCGCACCGGAGGCTAGATCTTCACGCTGCCATCATCCACCTGGCCATGCGTAGCATATCTTTAGGACTTTCTGGTAGTTTGCGCATCACAGATGCCTCGAAACCAGAATGCATAAGACAATTCTGACACAGTTTGTCTTCTCTCTTTTCCCAATAGTCCCAGTCCACACCGTTCCAGAATTCGTCCCATGTCTGATAATACTTCTTTCCGATCAAGTAGCACGGGTCCTTCCAGCCAAACGGAGTACGAGTGACATTACCCCACGGCGTACAGGGGTATTCACGCTCCCCAGCAGCAAATTCTAAAAACAAGGGCGTCAGCGATATTCGGTATCGCTCCGATAGCTTGAGTACCTGCTTAAATTTGCGATTGATTTCTTCCCTAAACATAAAATGGTTCGTCTCGAGGGTCTCGTAGTGGTAGCCAGGGGAAATCATCATTCCGTCGACACCGAGACCTGTCAGCAGCTCGCACATTTCTTCAATTTCTTCCATGCTTGTTTCACGGAACACTGTCGTATTTGTGCACATGGAATAGCCCAGTTCTTTTCCGATCTTTATCATTTCTATGGCTTTATCAAAGACACCGGGCTTGTCACACACAAAGTCATGAGTATCTCGCATACCGTCCAAGTGAACATTGATGGACAAACGTTTTCGCGGAAAACTCTTCTCGTAGAAACGATCTAGCAATATCCCGTTAGTACACAGGTAAATATGCCTTTTACGCTCAACGATCCCATCTACCAACTCGCTCAATTCTGGAAAAACCGTAGGTTCCCCGCCGCATATCGACACAACGGGGGCACCAGACTGATCTACTGCTTTGAAGCACTCATCCAGGGAAAGCCTATCTTTAAGGTCCCCCTGGTGCCTCTCGGGTGTACACCCAACGCAAGCGAGATTGCACGTGTACAGCGGCTCAAGCATCAACACTACAGGATAACGTGCTTGTCCGCGAAGCTTATTCTTGATTTGCCATTTTATCATATCGGTCGTGATGTGTAGCGGAAACCTCATACCCTACCCCCCAAGCTGTGCGGCTCAGTTGCCCTATGGAACTGTGCGTGTCACTAAAACACAGATTTTAACCTTCCGAATCCCGTGGGGCAAGGGCCGCCAAGCGCAGGGTCCGTTGGTATATTACGAGAAGCGGTGGTTTACAACGCAGAAGTGCTTGGTCACAATGTTGGTATGGTGAAGAAAAACGGCGGCGGCAGGAAGAAAAGTGTGTCTAGTAAAAAACAAGATGCTGCATTAAATGAACTCAAAGGGTTTGCGGAGGGACTCGGTGTCCGCGTCCGCGAAGAGAAATTGCTGCGCGAAGTAGGCTACCGTGTGCGTGGCGGAGTATGCCGCGTGCACCAGGAGGAAATCGTCTTTTTGGATCGCAACCGACCGATCAACGAGCGAATCGACGTTTTGGTCGACGAGTTATCGAGACGTCAAGCAGAGTTTTCCACCCTATCATCTGCCGTGCAAAACTTTTTTAGACAGTTTGAAAACCGTCAAAGAGGAGCGGAATCGTGACCGAACGACTTGATAATTTCCGACTTTGGATTAAAGAGCAGGGATTAAAAGCAACGGCGCAACGGGATGATATCGCTCAAGTTTTCTTCTCAACAACTCGGCACATCAGCGTAGAAGAGCTGTACAACGAAGTACGGCGGGTGAACTCGCGTGTCGGGTACGCGACAGTGTACCGAACACTCAAGTTACTCAAAGAGTGCGGACTCGCCGAAGAACGCCACTTTGCAGACGGGCAAGCGCGCTTCGAAAACATAGAAGACCAGCATCATCACGACCACCTCATATGCGAGCGGTGCGGCCGTATCGTCGAATTCGTCCAACCTCGCATAGAGGAACTTCAGGAAGAACTCGCCCAAAAATACGGCTTTGTTGCCACTACCCACAAGATGGAGATATACGGAATCTGTCAGGAGTGTCGAGAGGGACTCGACCCG
>CAZSWX010000139.1:0-1079 GCA_964610865.1 uncultured Enterobacteriaceae bacterium | reverse complement strand
ATGTTTCCAAACCTCCTATTCGGTATGCCTAAACATGGCTCTCGTGTTTTCCCTCGTCCTTTTCGCGACCATTTCTACTGCAACGTCTTTGATTGTGGCTATCGCAGACGCGACTCTGACAACGTGCGACGGCTCATTCCGTTTACCGCGGAAAGGCACCGGGGTTAAATAAGGACTGTCGGTTTCAATCAAAAGGCGATCCATTGGCACGGTTGGCACCACGTCTCGCAACGCACCCGCATTCTTGAACGTCATTATACCTGAAGGAAATACTCAGTCCTAGATCAAGAAACGCGGACGCGTCAGCCTGAGTCCCGGTAAAACAATGGACCACACCAGAGATTTCCCCACCACCTTCCTCATAAAGTATGTTCACTGCCTCCGTGTGCGCATCCCTTATGTGCATGGAAAGCGGTTTATTAAGCTCGCGCGCGAGCCTTATGAAACGTCGGAAATGACGACGCTGAACGTCTCTAGGAGAAAGGTCGTAAAAATAGTCCAGCCCAGTCTCCCCTAGACCCACAACGTTGGGATCGGCGGCTAAGGCCCTAAGTTCGTCGTACATACCCTCGGTTATTGTCGTAGCGTCATGTGGATGGACGCCCACCGTCGCGAAGACCGTGGGATGTCGAAGAGCTAGCGCAACCGCTTTGGCATTATGGGAGAAATCTCCCGTCGCACCAATTGTAATAAAACGTACGACACCCGCATCGCGGGCCCTCGACAATACTGCGTCAAGGTCAGCATCAAACTGCGTATCGGTAAGATGACAGTGTGAATCAGTGAACTGCACAGGAGCCACCTGTTTCACTGTCCGTTCTTTGTGAGCTGTGTTTCTTGGTCCGCAACACCTTCCTCTAACTTTAGAAACAACGGCTCCGGTTTTAATAGGCCTTGACCAGGCATCAGGGTCCCCGGCTCCCATTTCCCGGTGGCGCCGGAATGATCGTATCGCAAAACTAAATGCTTACCCCTTTCATCCTCGACGCTCTGCGTGTACTGGCGCCCAAATAACGCGGTATTGTACCCGAGATACTCGTGCAAGCGCTGACTAGTATGTGGCAAAATTGGTGCCCACA
>CAZSWX010000138.1:0-6129 GCA_964610865.1 uncultured Enterobacteriaceae bacterium | reverse complement strand
GCCAGAGTATCCGCCCTTTTCTTTGTCTTCGTAGCCTCTGACCGCGCGGAAGTACGCGGTCAGATGGCAGACAGCTTTGCACGCCATCCGATTGGCAAACGTACTTCTTATGAACGAGCTGAAAAGGAAATGGCAATCTTCGGCAACCCCACACAGTGTCTTGAGAAGATAAAAGAAATTCAGCGGCGCGCCAACATCGATTCCCTTATCTGCTCGTTCAATCCTGGCGGTACCGTGCCTCACCAACAGGTCAAGGCCGCAATGCGTCGGTTTGCGGAAGACGTTCTGCCTGCCGCCAGTGAAATTTAATACTCATCCGCACAACTCAAGCTAGGTCAGTACGGCTCGGCCGCGGGAGTTACGAAGAAAAACAAGACCTAGAACGCGTCCGGCATGCCCTCAACTTTTGGCAAGTCCGGGTCCATCAGATCCCATGGTTGCGCGCGGCCGGTATAGATATCCCGTTGGGGTTTGTAACGACTAGGATCATCAAGACTGCCCGCATAGGCCACCATTAAATGGGGGGCGGCCCCGTTCTTCAGCATAACCGGAGACCCGCAGGATGAGCAAAACCCTCGGCCCATAGTGTGGCCTCTGTCCGCACTCTTCTCAAACCAGGTTAATTCACCCTCCAACGAAAATCCCTCTGGTTTAAAAATAACGGCCGGGAAGTAAGCGCTGCCCGTTGCCCGCTGGCAGTCCCGACAATGGCAGTTCCCCATATACAAAGGCTCTGACGTGCTACTGTATCGAATCGCGCCACAAGCGCATCCTCCCGAAAATGAAATCGACATAGACCCTCCCTTTCGTCGCGTAGCCAGCAGTTCCTTACTGACCGTCTAATAGACAACCATAACACACCCGTACAATGTCGCCGCTTCTCTCAGGCTACAACCACGGAGTTCAATTCCCGGAGCCGGGGGTAAACCTCTTGCGCGAACAATTTCATACCTTTGACCGTTTCTTGGTGATCCAAAAACCCCGCCTGCCCCATCAATAAAAGGTGTCCGAAACCGCCAACGCGTTCATAAAAATCCGCGATCTGGCGATAGACTGTATCCGGATTGCCAGCGAACACCAAACCATTTTCGATGAACGTCTCCAAATCCGGGTTTTGAAACATTTTAAAAACACCGGAGGCGGGTCCTTTGAGAGCACCTGCCATTGCTGCGGCGTTATGGTAGCCAGGAGGACTCGTAAACTGGAATGGGACCTTATTTGCCTCCACGTACCACATGAGTTTCCGTGCACCGGCATAACCTACCGCGTCTGTTTCGCCAGTGTACACTAAAGCGGCATAGGCGAACCGATCAAGGCCAACAGGAGTAAGTCCTAAATCTGCGCGCTCCGCTCGGTACGCGTTAAAGACCTTTTGGGACCCCTCCAATCCAGTGAGGAAACAGGCAACAACTTGGCCGCGCTTGCCTACCGCCCGGGCGGTTTCAGGGCTCAACGCCGTAATCCAGACAGGCGGGTGTGGGTCCTGGTAGGGACGAGGCCAAATATTTACCTGGCGATGATGGAAATACTTTCCCTCCCAGTTAAAAGGGCCATCATGGGTAGTCCATGCTTTGAGGATCAAATCATAGGCCTCCCAAAATCGTTCCATCATGCGAGTCGGCCGGTGATTACCGGCCGACATCTCGTAGGGTACGCCGCGAACAAAACCGACTTCCAACCGACCCCGAGAATAAACGTCCACCATGGCCATTTCTTCTGCCACACGGACGGGTTCGCGCCTGTTAGCGATAGGATTTCCCAGGATGAGCAATCGCGCTCGTTTCGTTTCTCGCGCCAAAATACCCATGACGATGGGCCCAGCAGGGTTCAAATTCGTTGCTGTCTGGTGGTGCTCATTCACCATGATATCCACCCCTAAGTCGTCCGCAATAAGCCATTCGTCAATGAAACGATGGTACAGGTCGGCCCCCACTTTCGGGTCATAATAGCGGTTCGGTAAAGTAACCCGTATTGAGTTGTATTCGCGCGCGTCCGGCAGTAGATGATAAGCATTTTCACTGAAGTGCCAAGCTCTCATGTAGGTACCTCCTTCCGCTACGACTCCAAAAATCGGCGTACGCGCTTAATAAATTCCACCGGTCGTTCGATATGAGGCCAATGTCCGGCATCTTCAATTACATGGAATTGCGCCCCCGGTATGGCCTTCTGGTACGCCCTTCCATAATACTGCGGAGTTACAAACCCGTCGCTCGCACCCCAGAGGATTAAAGTCGGGACAGTAATTCTATGCATACGATTCCGCAGCCTGGGGTCATGAAAATACGGTTCCCAACCATACAATGCCGTTGCTTCGCGATTGCGTGCTATCCGCGTCAGCTCTTCTACAGACAACGCAGCGTAATCCACTTGAGCCGACAATGGGTCATGGTACAGAAGGCCGGACACCTCTTCTTCCGCCAGCGCAAATATGTCAGGGATATCCCGAGTCTCTCGGTCGCCCACCTTTATCCCAACGGGGGCTGTCAGTATTAGCCGTTCAATTCGTGCCGTCGACTTGATAGCCATTTCCGCAGCTATCCAACCGCCCAGAGATGCCCCCACAACCACGACATTTTCTAAATTCAGGGTATCCAGAAGGTCGAGGTACAGATACGCAAGATCATCGACCGTATCGATGTCAGTGCGCTCGGGGGATTGGTCGTAGCCGGGATGTGTAGGCACAAGGACTCTTCCCTGCTCTTCCAACTTTGACCAGACCGCGGCCTCAAATGCGGGCCCATTCTCACCATGCAGTACCAGGATTGGATTACCCGTCCCGCCGTCGTGAACGTCAATCTCTACCCCATGCACACTTAAACGGTTGAAATAATTTTGGGCCAACATAGATATTTTTTACCTACTAAAATTTAACGATAATGTATCCAGGAGCAGAGACTCCTCCCTCCGGCTCCGGATTAGTCACCGTCAAGGGATACGTTCCGACTTTCGTTATTAGGTGCTCGGGGATCGTGGCTTTCATTTCGGCGTAGTGTCTCAGGTACGCGGTTCCGGGTATTTGAGACCCAGGGACAGGTCTTGCTGACACGAACTCACCGCCGAAGCGTACAACCGAAGAATCGAGAAAATTCTTTCCGTGGATTGTGACAGAGTGCCCTTTCGAACCCGCACGAGCAACTTGGGGGGTCACCAGTTCGATATGCGGCGGTGGGTTCGCAAAATAACCCCAGGGTAAAGGCGGCGAAGGAACCGGGTTTCGAAAATCGCGGTGATAGGTGGTATCAAGTACCCTGCCCGCTTTCATGACCAAGACGATTTCTTGAGTATTCCGAATGTCTTTGAGTGGGTCACCGGTAACGCAGAAGAGATCGGCTTCCGTACCAGCGGTCAACGTCCCAACATCTTTTCGCCGGAGAAACGACGCGTTGTTACCCGTTGCCGAAACGATGGCATCCATAGGGGAAAGCCCGGCGTCGACCAAAAGCTCCATCTCTCTATGCAGGCTCACCCCAGGAAGGACAAACGACGCAGTGTCAGACCCCGCAAGCACGCGCCCACCGGCTCCCACAAACGCTCGTAGAAAAGCCTGTAGATTCGCGTACCCTTTTCCCAAAAGGCCCCTCTCCGCTGACGTCAGTGCCATCAGCGGTTCCTCATAATATAACGCTCGCTGCTTATAGCTCTCTGGAACGTAGTTCAGGGCCGGATTTCTGAGTAATTCTTCGTCCTCTCTCTTGTACCGGTCCCGCTGCCGAGCAACAAAACGCGCGGCTGTATTAATTAAATCTGGCTCGAGGGCGACTTCTTCTTGAACAAGCAGTTCGATAAGGTCCTTCGCCTTTTGCTCGTCCATATATGCGTGGTAAAGCAAAAAATGTGGGTAATCGACACTGATCCCGATGCGTTCAAATTCACGCATCTCCTCCCGTTTCGCCGCATCACCTATCGTCGCTAGAGCTATTCCGGTTGCGTGGGCCAGACCGTCAACACCCAGTTCGGCAGCCTCGCGGGCGTCGATCGCTCCAACGTGCCCCATCACGGGCAAACCGGCTTTTCGAGCCTCCTCCACTATGGCCCGGACTTTTGACGGCCCGATTTCCGTGTAGACCTTTAACAGGTCGACCCCGAACTCGACGGCCGCCTTTGCCCGAGCCCGCGCCTCATCTGCATCCTTGAGTAGGACAAACGGAACATTCCAAAACAGTCGTCCGTCTAAAATCGGGCTGCTTGCGAACAATCGGGGCCCTGGAATGTTTCCCTTAGCGATGCCCTCTTTCTGGACATACACCCAGTCGTAGCCAGCTAGATCAACCACCGATGTCACACCGTGTGCGAGAAACAGCTCGGGCATCCAATCGGCATAGTGCACATGCATGTCAATCAGCCCTGGGAGCACATACTGTCCTGACACATCGATGACATGGGCTTCCTCGGGCACCGAAATCTCCCCGGCCGGGTAATACTCTCCACCTTGGATCCTTTAATCAATACGACCGCATTGGCAATCGGCGGCCTTCCGGTCCCATCTATAACAGTGCCGCCCATCAACACCTTCACTGAAGGCTCTGTCACCTCGTCGCCTCCCAATAAGGGAGCCGGCACGCAGAATAGAAGGGGAACTATACAGAACATGTAAACGAGCAGTCTTGTGTTTGTCGCCATCTTCGGCCAATCCTCCCGTTTTCCGATGGATCAATCTAGGAACAACCGTTCCGCATTCTTGTGCAGTATTTTTGCACGATCGATGTCTGAACACGCCAGCCTTCGGACTAGCTCAACCGGTCGTTGCCACGGACCATACGGGTGATCCGTACCAAGAACAAGTTGATCCGCCCCCATAATCGAGAGACACCAGTCAAGGGGTTCCGGTTCGTACGCTACCGTATCCATGTATAGTTTTCTCAAAAGTCGTCCGGGATTAGCCTGCGCCTGTTCCGTACCGAAAGCGGGTAACATCGCGTCCAGACGTCCCATAAGATAAGGAACGCAAGCACCCACGTGGGGAATTATAACGGGGGCGTCCGGATAATTGCGAAGCACCCCCGAAAGCGCGAGTCGCATCGCGGCCAGGGTATTATCCATGATTAAGGCAAGGACGGGCACCGGAACCAGGTCCGTCAGGAAATTCTGGTTCAACGGCACGGTTGGATGGATAAAGATTGGCTTCTTGAGTTCGGACATGCGAGCGAATATGGGCCTGAACTCCGGCGAATCCAAGGGCTTGTTGTTGATATTCGAATATAGTTGCAGCCCCCGGAAGCCGAGGTCTCCGATGCACCTATCTAGCTCAGAAAGGGACTGGTCCATGTCACCAAATCCCAGCGTCGCATAGCCCCAAAGTCTTTCTGGATGCTTAGAAGTATATTCGGCCAGTAGTTCGTTGGCTCGGCTCGCCAATTCGTCCGCATGCGCGCCGCCTACGCGATCCGGTCCTGGAACAGCTAAACTCAGGATTGAAACATCAATTTCTGCTTGGTCCATCTGGGCCAATTTTACGTTCATGTCGCACAACGGCTGAACCATAGGGATCTGCAGGCCACGGCAGCAATGGAAATGATAAGTTCCATCAATAAACCGTGTATAGGGGAAGTCGCTACGTTCTTCCAACGCCTTTGCTATCTTCTCGGACATAAAATGTGTATGGACATCAATTTTCATAAGCGATGGAGTCCTTTCCGTCTGTCTCAATACTCCCG
Organism: uncultured Enterobacteriaceae bacterium; assembly: GCA_964610865.1. GTDB lineage: Bacteria > Desulfobacterota > Binatia > Bin18 > Bin18 > Bin18. The sequence continues at coordinate 475 of CAZSWX010000138.1, read as the reverse complement.
GCTACAACAGTTCTGCGGCCCCGCTCGTCATCGTCTCAAGGAACAATTTTTACGGAAACTGACCTCGCACGCGACATTGATTGCTCTTGTGTGCGTTGCTGCACCAGGCAAGCAACATGAATTCAAAAGCAAAGGTCTCCCCCCAAAGGTCACTTATGATAGCCAGCCGTAGATTTTTGAATAATGCGTTTCCACTCGTCGGGACTCGGCGTACCAGGATCCCCGGGCTCCGGACCATGGCCATAAATGTCGCGCACGTAATACTCGGACTGATGCGTTGCTTCCCTAGCTCCCCAACCATATTCGATAAGCCAACCGGAGGGATTTCGGAAATAAAACGAATACATGTGATCGTTTGCATGTTTGCCCGGGGCTATGGCTATGGGGATATTATGTTCTCGGACCAACTCATTCGTAAGCCCAACATCATCCATATTTTCGACCTGTACCATGATGTGATTCAGCCGCTTTTCCG
>CAZSWX010000137.1:0-6158 GCA_964610865.1 uncultured Enterobacteriaceae bacterium | reverse complement strand
CTGGTTCTCAGGATATTCGATTGCCGGTGCAAGCGATTTCTCCCTTTACGGAACGGCCGGTAGATTTGGCGAAAGCGGAGCATGGTAGTAGTATTTTTACGTACGTTTGCCCAGAAACGGGGAAAGAATTCGATGTGCTAGGGACCATGCCGGGTGTCCCTTCAGCTAGGTTGGTAAGTGAGCGCTTTGAAGTAGGTCGGCATTTTTGTAACAAATTGTGGAATGCCGTGCGTTTTGCCTTGCTCAACCTTGATGGGGCATCTTTTGAGGCGACGGACCCCAATCAACTTTTATTCGAGGATCGGTGGGTCCTGTCGCGGTTAACCTTTGCGATAGACACGACACATAAAGAGCTTACGGATTACAATCCCGCGGCCGCGATATCCGCTGCAAGAGATTTCTTTTGGTCGGATTTTTGCGACTGGTATCTTGAGATGATTAAGCCCCGCATGAGGGATGGGATGCAGCGACAGGTTTCTCAGCAGGTGTTGGCCTTCTGTATAGATCAAGTATTAAGGCTATTCCATCCATTCATACCATTTCTTACCGAGTTTCTGTGGGGCCGGCTGAATGAAAGCATCGGAAAGCGCGGTATTGCAGCGGAAGTCGACATACCTGAGACGATTGCGCGTGCAAAGTGGCCGGTAGTTGAACGGGAGTGGCGAAGTGAAAGGATAGAGCAGGAGGTGTTACTGCTGCAGGATGTGATTCGCGCCATCCGGGATATCCGGAGCCAGTATAATGTCGCACCTAAGGAAAAAGTGCCGGTCCAGATAAGTACGCCTAACGGGGTGCCAGAACTGTTGAAAAGCGGGCTGGTACATATACAGGGCCTCGCCGGAGTGGATTCTTTGAACTTTGATTCCGATGCCGAAAAAGGGAAAAACAGTGCGTCTTCTGTCGTTGGAGATTTGGAGATTTCGGTCCTAGGCGTAGTGGATGCAGTCAAAGAACGAAAACGCTTGGGCAGCAGGATCGAAAAATTGACTGCCATTTTACAGGGCGTCAAAAAAAAGTTGGCCAACGAAAAATTCCTAGCGCGGGCGAATCCCTCCGTAGTCGAAAAGGAGCGCACAAAGCTAGGAGATCTGGAGTCGGAGCTGAAGACGTTAAAGGAGAACCTTGAGGGATTGGTCTGAATGACTAAACTTTCTGTCCTTGTCTGATGTTCTCTACCTCTGTACAGTTCTGATCATGTACCCGTTTAGCCATCCTGCAGTGATTCGATTGGTCTCCTCGGCGTTGGAGGAAGATACTGGTCGTGGCGACGCCACGACGTTTGCCACCGTGCTGAGCGGACAAAAAGTTAACGGTTGTATAAGGGCGAAGAGTGAAATGGTTATCGCCGGATTGCCACTGGTAGATATGTTCCTTAGCGAGACTGGCGAAAGGCAGACGGTTCGGCTTTTGAAAGAAGATGGTGATGTTGCCGCCGCTAGCAGCATGCTACTGACCTTTAATGGTTCTGCCTCCGGCTTGTTAACGGCGGAGAGAGCATTGCTGAACATCCTGCAGCATCTTTGTGGAGTCGCGACACTTACCCGGCGTTACGTGGAACTCGTCGAGGGCACAGAGTGTACTATTGTTGACACACGCAAAACACTGCCGGGTCTACGCATCCTAGATAAGTACGCTGTAACTCAGGGAGGTGGTAGGAACCATAGGTTTGGTTTAGACGATGGAATCCTCATAAAGGACAACCATATTGCAGTGTGTGGGGGGGTCAAAGAAGCGGTTGGTCGTGCTCGCGGTAAAGCATCGAACTGGTTGAAGATTGAAGTTGAATGTAGAACCTTGCCGGAGGTCCGTGAGGCTCTAGATGCGGGGACGGACATTATCCTACTCGATAACATGGGTATTGCGGAGACACGACAGGCAGTGAAGATTATTGACGGCCATGTTTTGGTTGAGGCATCCGGTAACATGTCTTTGGAACGGGTACGCGAGATCGCCGAAGCGGGAGTCGATCTTATTTCTGTGGGGGCGCTTACGCATTCTGCCCCGGCGGCAGATTTGAGTATGGAAATGATACCGGCCGTAACGTCATCATGAGTAAAGGCGCAAGGGATGCATGGGCAGGGACGCGAGAGTTTTTCTGACGCGGTATCTGGCTACTTGCGAAAGCGAGACAATCCAGCGTTGAACTTCCGCCTCCATTTTCTACCGACGGTCGGATCGACGAACGTCAAGGCGGCCGAACTCGCTAGGAGTGGTGGACCCGAGGGGACGATTGTAATTGCAGACGCGCAGACCGGAGGCAAGGGGAGACTTGGTCGTGTCTGGGTGTCTCCACCCGGCGTAAATCTTTACCTGTCTTTGGTGCTCCGACCTTCTTTACAAATTTCGAGCTATCCTCAATTGAGCCTGGTTGCAGCAATAGCTGTGGCGGAGGCCATTACTCACGTGACGCACCTAGAGCCCTCTATAAAGTGGCCTAACGACGTTTTGATCTCGGGGAAAAAAGTATGCGGAATTTTGACAGAGATGCAGACGAAAGGACCCAGTCGTGCCTCTGTCGTTGTTGGAATCGGCGTCAATATCAATGGGGACAGCGACAGTTTTCCGTTGGAAATACGGAAAAGAGCTACATCACTAAAGCTGATGAAAGGCATTCCCGTGGATAGGGGACGCTTTACGGCTGGTGTGTTGACCCAACTTGAGAAATTATATCTTGTGTGGCTGAAGAACGGATTCGCTCCTTTGCAGCGGTTGTGGTGTCGTTATGCCGGAAAGTTTTTGGGTAGAACTGTTCGTGTTTCGGGTCCAGAGGGAATAATTTCAGGCATTGCCGTTGGAATTGATGAGGAAGGGGCATTACTTTTGGAGGGGAGTGGTCGTCAAGATTTGAGGAGAATTGTGGTCGGTGACGTCAGCGTGTTGAAAGGGCGTTAATTGGCCGGTTGCAAATCGTGAAGCGATTCATGAGCGTATGATACTTGCAATAGATGTAGGCAATACACACACGGTGGCAGGCCTCTACGACGGGAAGGAGTTGTCGCACCATTGGCGTTTTCTCACCGAGGCAGAAAGGACGGCGGACGAGTACGGCGTGTTGATACAGAGTTTGTTCGCGGCAAGAGGTCTCGACATGTCACGCGTGGAAGGCATTATTGCCTCAAGCGTGGTCCCTGCCATGGTCAAGACGATCGAGGAGTTAGCTGAAACATATTTTCATAAAATCCCGATTATTGTAGGTCCTGGAATTAAGACGGGTATGCCTATCTTGTACGATAATCCGCGAGAAGTCGGGGCGGACCGAATCGTCAATGCAGTTGCGGCTTACGAGCGGGTACGGACTGCAGTTATTATTGTTGACTTTGGCACGGCAACTACCTTCGATTATGTCACAGAGGCTGGAGAATATCTCGGTGGGGCAATTGTGCCTGGTGTAGGGATATCCTTGGATGCTTTATTCCACAAAACCGCCAAATTATATCGAGTGGAGCTTGTGAAACCGCCTCAGGTAATCGGTCGAAACACCGTAAATTCAATACAATCGGGTATTTACTATGGATACACGGCTTTGGTAGATGGAATGGTGAACAGAATTCGACAGGAAAATGGGCGGCCGGCAAGGGTTATTGGCACGGGAGGGTTTGCCCACTTAATTGCGGCAGAATCTAATACGATCCAAGAGGTTGACGAGTTCGTCACGTTAGAGGGATTAAGAATCTTGTACGAGAGAAATTGTTAGGACGGTGAAAGAGAGGTTCGGCAGCGGGAGCGCATGGGGGGGAGGACGGGCGCGGTAATTTTGTATTTCTGTTCAGGAGGGGAAACATGGCTGGTAACGATACGCAATTCATTCGAACCGTAGGCCTGCTTGCCGAGGGTGGCGCGGGGAAAACCACCCTCGGCGAAGCTCTATTGTATGCGGCAGGAGAAACGACCAGGCAAGGACGCGTAGATGAGGAAAGTTCGACGTTGGATTTCGAGCCGGAAGAAATTAGGCGCAAGACAACGCTTTCTACGGCCTTCCACACACTAGAGTGGAAGCGACACCAAATTTGTTTGGTGGACCCTCCTGGCTATGCCAATTTTTTGCCAGACACCCGTTATGCCATGGAGGCAATGAGTGGAGCCATTTTCATTGCAGGACCAGCCGGCCAGCTCAAGGTGGAGACTGAGCGTTTGTGGAATTGGGCAGGAGAAATGCGACTCCCGCGCGTGGTATGTTTGTCTCGTATGGACAGAGAGGAAGGCGACTTCGGGGCTGCGGTTGACGCTTTGGGGAAAGCTCTCGGATCCACGCTCACTCCAATACAGATTCCTATTGGGGCACAAAATAATTTTAGTGGGGTGATCGATCTTCTGTCTATGAAGGCTTGGATGTTCGAGGGGGACAAGGGCGCAATTAGTCCAGAAGAAATACCTGAGGATATGCAAGCTGATGCGGATGCTTACCGGGAGCGTTTGATCGAGGCTATCGCCGAAACTGACGACGATCTGCTTACGCGGTACCTCGAAGGGGAGGAATTGAGTGCCGAAGCGGTTGAGCGCGTGCTGGGTAGTGCCGTTGCGTCCACAAAAATTTTCCCCGTCCAATTCATATCTGCGGGCCAGGCCCTTGGCGTACAGCCGGTCTTGGATACGATTGTTAGATTGCTCCCGCCGCCAGGATCTCGGCCTGATGTTGTAGGTATTGACCCCAAAACCCAGGAAGAAGTGAGTCGCCGTCCGGACGTGACTGAGCCGTTTAGTGCGAGGGTTTTTAAAACCGTGGACTCCCAGGCCGGAAAACTTTCACTCTTTATTGTGTCTTCCGGCAAAATAGCGAGCGATTCGGTGGTTTATAATACGACGCGTGATACGAAAGAGCGTCTGGGCCAACTATTTCAATTGAAGGGGAAGAAACAGGAGCCGGTGGGAACTGCTCTGCCTGGCGAAATTATAGGGGTAGCGAAACTCAAAGAAACTCACACCGGAGACACGCTAAGTGACGAAAAACAGATGATACGATTTCCTCCGCTTCAGGAGTTTAGCCCGGCTATCTCTTTCGCGCTGGGTCTCAAATCCCGGAACGACGAAGAGAAGATAATGAGTTCCCTGGACCGACTAAACGAAGAGGATCCCGCGCTGAGAGTGGACCGAGACCAACAATCGAATGAGATTCTTATCTCAGGTGCCGGGCAGCTTCACATTGAAGTAGTCGTGGAAAAGCTGAAGCGAAAATACGGTGTCGAAGTGGAACTAAAGGCTCCTAAAGTTCCGTATCGCGAGACGATAAATGGAAAGACCGAAGCCCACGGTAGGCTAAAAAAGCAGTCTGGCGGTCGGGGTCAGTTTGGTGACACGTGGTTGAGGGTGGCGCCTTTGCCTCGAGGAAAGGGCTTCGAATTTATTAATGAGATCAGGGGGGGGGCTATACCCCGCCAGTACATCCCGTCTGTGGAAAAAGGGGTAGTAGACGCGCTCGGGAAGGGCTTCCTAGCCGGTTATCCGATGGTAGATGTTCAGGTGGCTCTGTATGACGGGTCTTATCATGATGTTGACTCTTCCGACATGGCGTTTCAGATTGCTGGTTCCATTGGAATCCAAAATGCACTGGAAAAGGCGAAGCCAGTACTCTTGGAGCCGATCATGAATTTGGATATTACCGTTCCGGAAGAGTTCATGGGCGACATCACTGGGGATGTGAACCGTAGGCGCGGACGGTTGATGAGCGTTGATGCTAAGGGAAGTAATCAGATAATAAAGGCCTCTGTGCCAATGGCGGAGATTTTGACGTATGCACCGGATCTTCGATCGATGACGAGCGGAAGAGGCACTTTTGAGTCAGGGTTTTCCCATTATGAAGAAGTACCGAACCAATTGACAGGAAAAATTATTCAAGAGAGCAAGATAGCAAGAGGAGAAACCGCCGACTGATCGTTCGGTCGAAAAGTCCTTAATGGTGCGGACGTCGTTCTTGCATTTTGCCGGGCTACATTGACAAGCTGAGTACACCTGTACTAGAGTTCCCCAAGTTAAATATTTTCAGGGAAAAAGGACGCCTATGGATGTAAAGGAAGAAGCTTTAATCCGCTCCTTGATTGATACCGACCAGATCTTACGAACTCACTATGAAGAGCATGGACGACTAAAAAATAGGCTCCAAGAGCTGAGAGACAAGGACTTCCTGAGTTCGAGCGAAGAAGTCGAAGAAAAGACTATTCAGA
>CAZSWX010000136.1:0-6171 GCA_964610865.1 uncultured Enterobacteriaceae bacterium | reverse complement strand
CCCGCATTCACGGTTACCTCGTCGGGGTAGTGGCGAATAATGGCGTTCTCTTTTCTGAGTCGGCCCTGAAAGCGACACATTTCATAGAATTATGTGGCCAACGAAAAATACCCCTCCTATTCCTCCAAAACATCACCGGATTCATGGTGGGTCAGCAGTACGAGCAAAGGGGCATCGCCAAGGACGGTGCAAAAATGGTCCATGCCGTCGCCAACGCGTGCGTCCCAAAGTTTACTGTTCTAATTGGAGCTTCGAATGGCGCGGGCAACTACGGTATGTGCGGCCGAGCCTACTCGCCCAGGCTTTTATTCATGTGGCCTAATTCCCGAATCTCGGTTATGGGTGGCCAGCAAGCAGCGTCCGTCTTATTGACCGTAAAGTTGCAACAACTCGCAGGGAAAGGCGAATCGTTAACTCAGGCGGAACAGGAAGAATTTACACGACCTACCATAGAAAAATACGAAAATGAAGGCAGCCCCTACTATTCGACGGCCAGGTTATGGGACGATGGCATCGTTGACCCGAAAAAAACACGCGACGTCATTGGGCTGGGAATTGCCATGTCCCTCAACGCGCCAGTTCCCGAACATCGGGTCGGCGTATTTAGGATGTAACCTCGCAGTTCCCATCTAAAATCGTTTATGGTAGCGGCAAACATCAATTTAGTTCTCATCAGAGACAACCCCCTACTTCAACCAAGGAGCGCATGACCGAAATGAATTCGACACGCCCGGCCCAAAACGCCGCCCGTACCAAGACAACCGAAGAAAGAAACGCGCGCAAGTCCGCCAACCAAGGCATCGAGGAGAACGTGAGGGAACTTTTACAACACATGGGGGAAGACCCCGACCGCGAGGGTCTGGTAAAGACACCCAATCGTGTGGCCCGTGCATTTGACTATATGACTAGGGGTTATAACCAGGACCCAAAGGAGGTCATCAATAACGCTATCTTCACCGAAGAAGATTACTCAGAGATGATCGTCGTCAAAGACATCGATTTCTTTTCCATGTGTGAGCATCATATACTCCCGTTTTTTGGTCGCGCGAACGTGGCTTATATACCCGACCGACACATCGTAGGAATAAGCAAAATTGCCCGACTCGTCGATGTCTTCGCGCGACGCTTACAAGTGCAGGAACGGCTGACCACACAAATAGCAGACACAATTATGGAAGAATTGGACCCCTTGGGTGTCGGCGTCATCATTACCGCGGAACATCTCTGCATGCGCATGAGAGGCGTCGAAAAACAAAATTCTGTAGTCACGACGAGCGCCACCCTTGGAGCCTTCCGTACGCACAGAGAAACTCGTGAGGAATTCATTACTCTGGTGAACGGTCGTCAACGCTGACGAATATAGTTTTCGGCGAAACTCCCAGTAGTATCGTCCAAATTCAGAATGGCGATTTGATGTGCGTACGTCTGATCGATCAATTGTGTACGGACCTGATTTAGCGCATTGAGTGCTGTGTTCACATCTAAACTCGTGGAGAGGCCAACCCGGTACTGTTTCGACGTCATTACATAGTTTTCGTTAGCCAACGAAACTTCGTTCCGCACCGTCTCCAATGTTGTCTCGAGCGTTTGCACCGTAAGGAGAGCACCCTTCACTTCCACCCGGATATTTTTCTTGAGTTCATCCACGCCGAGCTCGGCCTGAGATATATTTTCATTGGCCTCTAGCAAATCTATCTCCCGCATCCCTCCGTCAAATATTGACCATCGTAGATTCACAAAGAATGACCAAAATTCGTCTCGATTCGCAAACGTTTCGGGGTCCAGTCTTGGATACGAAAATCTCGCGTGAACTTCTGGGAGGTAACGGGCCAGCACCATGTTCTTATTTTCTCGCGCAATAGCGATATTCAAGCTCTCCGCGCGTAAATCCTGACGATTAGCGTACGCGAAATCCAAAAGCTTCGCATAATCCAATTCCACGGGTTCAGCCCGCGGCGGTTCGGTCACACTAACGCCCTCAGCAAGACCGACAACTCGAGCAAGTACCGTCCGGGACATCTTTAATCGATTGTCCTCAACAACCACGCTCCTTTCGGCACGTCCCACTGCAACTTCTGCTCTTAGCACGTCGGTTTTTGTCACCTCGCCGACGCGAAAACGTATTTGTGCACGGTTTAACTCCTTGCGCGAGAGAACGAGGGTATCCCTCGCCACCTTGGCTTGGGCGACGAAGCGTAGGAGCTCATAGTAAGCTTTTGCAACTCCGAACAGAATTCTCCTTACCCTAAAACCGTACCGTTGTTTTCTTTCCTCTACAGCCTGTTTGCCTAAGCTCCATGCGGGGAAAAAAGAGGGTTTCAGAAGCGGTTGCGTCACCTCCAGGGAACCGTGCCAATTGTCTTGAGGCCGGATTACCGAGGTTCCCCCGAATACACTTCGCATTTCCCGCGGCGCATTGAACGCTATGGAGTCTCTGTTTCGGCTGTAAGAGGCAGCAATTTCGCCACGCGGCGCCATCAAGGCTAAGGCTCTCCAGGGTAGTAGCTCTGCCTTCGCTAACTCCCTAGCCGCAATCTCTATTTGTTCCTCATTTTGGATGGCAAGTTGATATGCCTCATCCAAGGTCAACACTCTACTGGAATCCTCAGGAAGCCCGGATTCCCCCGTTTTCAGCACGGTAGCCTCGAACACCTCTGCACTTCCGACAGCGCTATCGTCCTGTGGAGTAGCGCCAAAATCCTGGCTCGGTAGGGCACTCCCCAACACAAGATCCATTCCGCGGCCCACTGAAGCACGTTTGTCACTTACACCTGCCCCGATATGTTCGTTACCGAGAACAACTACTTGTAGGCCAGGAGAGCCCAAAGCTTCCGTCACTTCGCAAGTCCGTCCCTCAACCAGATCAAGCACAACGCGTACCGTACGCGGGCGAAATTGGGCAACACGAACCCGAAGAAGTAATGGCGAATCCAGCGCTAGGTAGCGAGGTACTTCACTACCCAGGGTTACCGGGCTCATATCTACGTAGCACCGGTCCGAAAGGCCAGCCGCAGCATCAGCCGCCAGCCTCCCCTGCTTATACGTGACCTTCACATTTGTTAGAACAGTGACACGATCGGGCTCGGCGACAATTGCTTCTACTTGTTTTTCGACTGCACTAGCCGTGGCCGATAGAAGACACGATAGGATTAAAACCCAGAGATAGGGCCACCCAAAACTATTCGTCGTCTGGTGGATGCACCGAAAAAGTTGCGTCATAAGGATATAGCTAACCACGCGTTCGTCCACAGTTCGCTAAAAGAGGCAACCTGGGCGCTAAAGGCGAAAGCGTCCCGTCCAAGGGAGACATCGCCTTTCCACAGTAGGCCGACTATCCGATATGCTCCAAACGCGCAACTACACTAGCAGCTCCTCACACTCAACGTGACGGAGCACGTTCACCTATTCTCCGCGGTAAAGGTACAAACTTCCCGGAGCAAGCGGCGTCAGATCCGCGCCTCCTTCCTCGGCCGTATCACCTCCGAAGAGCCTCATCGGTAGATTCCCCTCTAGCAGACCGGAGTCGGCGGTCATTAATTCCGGGCCACTGTTCTCTATCACCTGCTCTCCAAAGAGACTGACAGAATTTGCGCTCGGGACTTCAGGGGCATCGGGCGTCCGAAGATCTAAGTAATCCATCGTCCCACGTGGTAGTGAGGCGGTTCTTGCAGCGACAGTCGATGCACCTTCATACCCGGCCCGCGAAGATCCCCCCTCCACGTCTGCATTCTGACTGTCCAAGGTGTCCAACGAAACCGGCGGATCAGAGTCCCTAATGTCTTCGTAGGGAAGCAATTTACCTCTCCCAACGGTGATCATTAGACGATTGGCCCCCATAAGCCCCTTCGAACCAATTTTTCTTGCTATACATGGTTGCGGTGACGGAAGGTCTAGAACAACCCGCACGGTGTGGGACCGCAGTTGTGAAATTCTTACCCGGCTCAAGACTTCAGATTGCACCGGATACAATGGCCCTACACCCCGGTCAAGCACACCGTCAATGTCAAAATAGCACCGGGCCGGACGCTCATGTTTCTTGTCACTAGGTAGACTAGCCTGTTTGAAACGCGAGAAGGAGGATAAATGGACCATTACGCCAGTTTCGCTAGCCTCTATGACGTTTACTATTGGCCGCGCGCCGGGATCGATCGTTGCTGCGCTCGCATAGCCACCTCCAATAATACACACGAATAGAAACGTTATTGTGGGGATTACAACCATAGACTTTTTGCTCAGAGTTTCGCGGGGATCGCCCTAATTCTACCATATTCCAAAGCGGGAGGAGACCTGTAAGCCGGATTCTGTCCCTCAAGACGAAACGTCCTGAGGGTAACGGTCATTCCTCTAGGCGATCCGTTGCCGAACCGCTCAAGCGGTCGAACCCAGAGTTAGAGTGAGGCTACTCTTGCCCGCCTCGCGGGCGACTCTTATTTGACCTTGCTCCAAGTGGGGTTTACCCATCTTCCGTAATCTCTCACGGAAATGGTGAGCTCTTACCTCACCTTTTCACCCTTACCGGCGGAGGAAAAACCCTCTACCGGCGGTCTCTTTTCTGTGGCACTTTCCCTGCCTCACGACAGGCCGCCGTTAACGGCCACTCTGCCTCAAGGAGTCCGGACTTTCCTCGCCCCCGCTCCTCAAAAGCGGGGCCGCGACCGTTCACTCTCCTCCCGCAATCTTAGACTTCAGATGCTTCAACCGACTCCAGTTGAACATACACGATCCGCCCACAATAAGGGTGTGGGCAATTAAAAATTTCACTCTTACCTTGCATTTGGCTGCTCTGAACTTGATTGCACATATGGGGTGGTATGCGCATGTGACAACCCTGGCATGTTTCATCTTTAACTTCGACCACTGCTAAGGCACCCCGGTTGCCGAAAATTCGATCATATCTGGCACACAGGCTGGCATCCAAACCGGAGGTAATTTTCTGTCGCGTTTTTCGGCCCGCTTCCGCTTCTTCTTCCAAAGTCGCAATTTGACCTTCGACGGCAGCCTTTTCGGTCGACAACTGTCCCGTCAATTCTGCAACCTTGGCCCTCGTTTCCTCGTAAAGTTGCCGCTCCTCTTCCAAGTGACCCATAACAACGAGAACCTTTTCTTCTAATTCTCCGTTCGCCTCTTTCATCATCTCTATTTCACGCTGGAGAACTAATAATTCCTTCTCGTTACGTACACGATTCAGTCGGACCCTTTTTTCTTTTATTTTTTCTTCTTCTAGTTTGAGAAGCCCATCGACCTCACGCTGTTGCATTTCAAGTTCACCAATATGCTTTTCTCGCTCTTCTGCGTTCCGCTCATGCAACTCCTTCTCAGCGGCAATAGTTGCAATTTGTTCATGCAGCTCTTCCAACTTTCGACTCTTTTGTTGAAGGCGCTGATCTAACTCTTGCAGACTAACCAACTGAGCTATCTGGGTGGTCAATGATGCACTCCTCTCACTTTCGTATTCTTTGCCAAGAAACGGACCTCGTAAAAGTGGGCCCACCAGGACTCGAACCTGGGACCAACCGGTTATGAGCCGGTCGCTCTAACCAACTGAGCTATGGGCCCTTATTCTGCGCTTCGGCGGCCCCCTGTATACCATGCCCCCATATATTTTCCTACGTCCTCCCCAACGCGCGTAGTGTCTTCAAGTGCTCGATAACGCGCGTGTCGTCTCCCAAGCGTTCCGCCTCTCGAATCTCGGTCCGCAAACGCACCCGCTCCGACTTACGTCGCGCTTCTTTCACGCTCTCAATACAGTCCCGCGTCAATTCCTCCTGCACTCGAAAAACTTCCTCGGAATCGCTCTCCCCTAACATTTTGGACACTCTATCTACTGCTATTTTGGGCAAACGTTCGAGAAAAGGGCTAATGTCAATTCCCGCATCTCCCGTACCCGTAGCGCCCTCACCCCGTTCTTTCCTCCCCCAAGCTTCTACAACATCTTTTGCCATTTCCGCCCACTCTTGAAAGTGGGACAACACATTCTCCCCCGCCACTCGGTCAGCGACTTCCCGGCGCAGCAGCATTAGTTGCACAAGCTCCAGTTCTGCGGACAATCGGTACGAACGCTGTTTGAGAAGGGGCCTGCTTCTAGGCTCCCCAATCGGACGAGGGCCGTAAGTTGCTCGCGGTATTCTTCTGATTTCCTCCTCATTAATACCGTATCGCTGAGCCACTTGG
>CAZSWX010000135.1:0-6201 GCA_964610865.1 uncultured Enterobacteriaceae bacterium | reverse complement strand
AGTCCGAGTCCAACCAATATCCAGAGCAACGCTAGCCCACAACCGATACCGATCGCCGCCGCGCTCCAATAGGAAGCAATTTGGCCCCCATTTTGGACGTGCACTGCTATTGCGCGGCCATGAAGGCGCACCGCAAAAAAATATACGACAAAAACCTGGAGGCCGACCAATACGGCTTCTAGTAATTGCTGACCATCCGGTACTACCTCTCCGAGCAGGACAAACCCAACCGTTAACGCGAGGTGCAGCAAGAAAACAGTTTGCATGATTTCGGGGCGAAGGAGTCGTTTACAGTTAATGGCCGACAAGACACCACCGGCAACAGGTGACCCCAAAACCGTAGCAAGAACGATCGCCCATATGGAGTACAAGGGCTCCTGAGAGTCCTCCATCATTTGATTTGGTAAATCGGTTGGCATTACTACTTATCCCAGCGAAGCGCGTTCAGGAGCGATCATGGGAACGGATGTGCACCACCCCGACGAGTATACCTGCTCCTCGCCCCTTCGTCAGGCCCCACTAGGCCTATGACACACTAGCGGAAGGCCGTCTAGTAGCGAAGCCGAGGCGGCAATTGAGTCCTACGTCCCCACCTGGCAATTGGAATCCTCCGGTCAACCACTGTCAAGCTGTTTTACACGCATGGTCGCGCGGCAGGTTTCTACCCTGGTGGAAACAAATCAATACCGCTATGCTAACGCACCGCGAATCATCGACCACTGAAATTCTCGCACCCGAGTCGACCGAAGATAAGGAGGGAAATGTGCAAGCATTAGATCACATAAAAGTGCTAGACCTCACCCAATTCGAAGCGGGCCCCTCGTGCACCGAGATGCTAGCCTTCCTCGGTGCGGAAGTGGTCAAAATAGAGCCGCCTGAGGGCGGCGACCAAGGCCGTTACTTGATCACTGACGAGCCGGGCCTAGATTCTCCCTATTTCCTGCTACTCAATGCCTCAAAGAAAAGTGTGAGCATCAACCTTAAAACCACAGAAGGCAAGAATCTATTTGAGCAGCTCATCCCGCATTTTGACGTGCTAGTGGAAAATTACGCACCGGGAGCAATAGCAAAACTCGGATTGGGTTACGACAACGTTTCCAAAATCAATCCGCGCCTGATCTACGCTCAAGTCAAAGGTTTCGGTACATATGGCCCATATGCGGGTTTCAAAAGTTTCGACATGATCGCCCAAGCTACAGGCGGTGCGATGAGCGTCACGGGTGATTCCACTACACCACCCTTACGGCCAGGACCTACAATCGGGGACACAGGAACAGGAATCCATTGTGCTGTCGGTATACTCTCGGCTCTTTTGCAACGTGAAAAAACCGGGAAGGGACAACGCCTCGAAGTAGCCATGCAAGACGCGGTAGTAAACTTAACGCGCATCGGAATGATGAGTCACTATTATGGTACTGTCCCCGCCCAACGTACCGGTAATCGCTTAGCGGCCATGGCCCCGACCGACCTATACCCGTGCGCGCCCGGCGGGACGAACGATTACGCCTACATCATCAACACCACCCAAACGATGTGGGAAGCTACGCTCGACACCATTGATAGGAGGGATCTCTTGCAGGACCCCCGCTTTTCCGATCAACGAAGCCGGAACGAACATTTTGATCACCTCTTTGAGGTCATATCGGATTGGACAAAAAGGCACGACAAAATTTTCGTTATGGAGGCCTTCGGGAACGCCGGTGTCCCGTGCGGTGCCGTTCTGGACAGTGGCGACATCCTGGCAAATGAACATCTCAAAAAGAGAGGGATGATAACAAGCGTGGAACACCCAACGCGAGGTAATTTCACCATGCCCGGCTGTGCGGTGCAAATGTCCGACTCTCCCGCGGATGTCCGACCTGCACCGCTGCTAGGTCAAAACAACCACGATATTCTAGGCTCCCTGTTAGGACTCACCTCCCGAGATTTAGACCGACTTAAAGATGATGGAATCATTTAGCCAGCACGGGTTGCTCCATTTAGCCGATGGAAGGCCGTAAAACGGTGGCGGGTGGGCCTAAGGTCTGTCTCAGAGTAGTCCATGCGCACGCCCTTGCACGCCCCGGGCAAAGCTGACACAAAATTGAGGTTGTATGGAAGGACGCGCATGGAAGAAGTAACTAGAGAAATCTTGTGGAACATCTCATTTAGCGGAAAAATAATCATGTATGTTCTGCTTTTGGGAAGTTTTTTTGGAGCACCCATTTATTTGGCGGTTCAATGGTGGAACCGCGTGCGACACGGAACCGCTGTCGCGCGGGTAGATAACATTCCCGAAAGGACGAAACTTTTTCTGTTGGAGGCATTCGGGCAGGGCTCCGTAGTAAAAGAGCGCCCAGGAGGGTTGTACCACCTGACCCTTTTTGTTGCATTTTTTGGCCTTTTTATCGGCACAGGCCTCGTTACACTGGAACACGACACTCCCATGCACTTCTACTACGGAACGTTTTACAAAGTGTATAAGTTCGTTTTAGATACTTGCGGTGTATTATTAATTGGGGCCTGTGGATTTTTCTTATACCGCCGGTATGTCCAGGCCCCCGCGGCTCACGAGGGTCCCACTGAAGATACGCTGCTGAACAATTTCGAATACAAAATGGGTTATGGCCTCCCTCTACTTCTGATCTTGTTAATAGGCGTTACGGGACTCATGCTAGAGGGAGTACGCATTCATAGCGCTCCCGACAGCCACCCCGGTTGGGCCTACGCAGGGCTCTCTTTCGCCGCCATGTTCGGAGCCTTTGACGCGGGCGAACGTGCTCACCAGGTAGTATGGTGGGTGCACCTCGCTATAATTACAACGTTCTTTGCTTCCATCCCTTTTACTAAAATGCGGCACATGTTCCTTGCACCTGTGAATATTTTCTTTAGCAACCTAAAAGCCCGGGGGCGCTTAGACCCAATAACCGATTTCGAGTCGGCAGAAACATTTGGTGTGTCACAGGTCGAACAATACAATTGGAAACAATTGTTGGACATGGGTTCCTGCCTAGAATGCGGACGATGCACCCTAAACTGTCCAACAGTAAACACAAACAAAGCCTTAAACCCTAAGCATTTAGTCATGATGCAACGAGACCACCTTGTCCAAAAGACTCCCTTCTTGTTGCAATTAGCTGCCGTCAAAGCACAGAACGCGAAACACAATAAACAGGTAGACGTCCCCGTCTGGGAAGGGCCAGACATGATCGCGGACGTAGCCACTGAAGAAGTTATTTGGGGGTGCACTACATGTGGTTGGTGCGAAGAGGGCTGCCCCGTCAATATCGAACATATCCAACGCATAGTCGATATGAGGCGTCACGACGTCATGATGGAGTCCCGGTTTCCCTCTGAGGTAGTTAACGTATTTAAAGGTCTGGAAACTAACTCGAATCCATGGAATCTGGGGTTCGACAAGAGAGCAGATTGGGCGAAAGGACTAGGCGTTAATACGTTGGCTGAAGACCCTGATGCGGATGTTCTTTATTGGGTAGGCTGTGCCGGCTCGTTCGATGAACGGAACCAAAAAGTTTCAACGGCGATGGTCAACATTCTACAAAAAGCGGGGATCCGTTTCGCTATTCTCGGGACCGAGGAAGGCTGCACTGGAGATCCAGCCAGGCGCTTGGGCAATGAATACTTGTACAGCACTTTAGCGGAGCAGAATGTGCAAACACTGAACAAATACAACGTTAAGGAAGTAATAACCCAGTGTCCTCATTGTTTCCACACAATTGCCAATGAATATCCTGACTTAGGGGGGAATTACGAGGTCTTCCATAGTTCCGAATACATTGAAGAGTTGGCCAAACGTGAGAAAATCGACCCCACAATTGTAAACGATAACAAAACGACCTTTCACGACCCATGCTATCTCAGCCGTCACAATGGACGCTACGCGGCACCCAGGGAGGCACTGGGCGCCATTCCGGGAATCCAACTAAATGATGTGGAGCAATCTAAAAACCGAACCTTCTGTTGCGGGGCCGGCGGCGGTTCGGTGTGGAAAGAAGAAACCGAAGGATCCCGTATAAACCAGACTCGCTTGGATCAACTCATGCAAACTGAGCCGGAAACCATAGCCGTCGGTTGTCCTTACTGTATGATCATGATGGACGATGCCGTCAAGAGCAAAAACCTTGACGATAACGTCGAGGTGAAAGACTTGGTCGAGTTGGTTTCCGAGTCGCTCGACGCGTAAACCCTCATGAGAATGAGCCATGCTCCCCCTCTGTAAGAGCTAGGTTCGTAGAGCAGCGGCTGTCCTCAGTTTTTCCAATGTGTATGAAGACCTTTAAACCGTCATCAGCGAAACTCGGATTACTACCAGTTCTCTTATACATTCTAGTTGGCTGTCACGATCCCGATTCGGAGGCGCCGGGGGTAGAAATTCTGCTAAACACTGGTGACTCCTTGCTCGTTCCCGTCGAAGTCGCGGCTACCAAGGAAAAACGGGAACTCGGCCTCATGTACCGTAACGAGCTCCCGAAGATGAACGGTATGTTTTTCATTTTTCCCAAAGAGACGACACTAAGCTTTTGGATGAAAAACACACCTCTGCCCTTGGACATCGTTTTTATAAATAGCAAATTCCAAATAGTTCATGTGGCAAAGAATACAGTACCATATTCTACCGCCCGCATATCTTCCCTTCATCCCGCAAAGTATGTTCTGGAAGTCAATGGCGGCTTCTGCGAACGCAAAGGAGTCGTAAGAGGGGCCACCGTACACGTCCGCAATATCTCACTTCCCCTTTAAGCCCACCGTTTCCACGGTCACAACACGCGCGAGAACTTGAGCTGCGGTACCGGGGTCACGCCCAACGAGACATCAGATTTTCCACATTATCGGCCTTGACGTATACCAGATGTAACTGTTTTATTAGCTCGAATTCCGCAACTTGCCGTAGTGAAAGTAGTACGCATAAAGGTCACGGGTGCCCACCCTTCCTTGATCTTTTTTGCGCCGCGTAATACAAGATCGAGGTCGCAGCCGACCGCGAGACAGGGAGTAGAGAAATATGTCGTTAGTCGAACAGACCAACAAACTAAAGAGCCTGAACGAACAAGCCTTCAAAGGTGGCGGTGAAAAACGTATAGAGCGGCAACACGAGCTAGGCAAAAAAACCGCTAGAGAAAGGATTGATGGCCTTCTCGACCCGGACAGCTTCGTTGAACTGGACCGGTTAAAAACGCACCGATGCACTGACTTTGAAATGGAACAAACAAAGTTTCCGGGAGATGGCGTAGTTACCGGCTACGGCACAGTCGATGGTCGACAAGTCTTTGTTTTTTCACAGGATTTTACTGTTTTCGGAGGAAGTGTCTCGAGCGCATTGTCCGAGAAAGTCTGTAAAATAATGGACCTCGCAATGAAAACGGGCGCTCCCATTGTAGGCATAAACGACTCCGGCGGTGCCCGCATCCAAGAAGGAGTCGAGAGCCTGGATGCCTACGGAGAAATATTTTGGCGCAACGTTCAAAATTCAGGCGTCGTACCACAAATTTCGGCAATCATGGGTCCATGCGCAGGTGGAGCAGTCTATTCCCCAGCGATTACCGACTTTATCTTCATGGTTGAGGACACGAGCTATATGTTCATTACGGGGCCGGATGTCATCAAGACCGTAACTCACGAAGAAGTAAGTATGCAAGAACTGGGCGGCGCCGCCACGCATAACTCTACCAGTGGAGTCGCACATTTCGCCGCCCCGAACGAAGAGGAATGTTTCGACTCCATTCGAGAGCTTTTGAGTTTTCTTCCTAGCAACAATATGGAAGATCCTCCGGCCCGGCCAAGCAAAGACGATCCCCGGCGCAAAGACGAAAAATTGGACAGCATCATACCAGACAACCCCAATCGTCCCTACGACATCACGGAAATTCTGCATTCGGTGGCAGATGAAAATTATTTCTATGAGGTTCAGCGCGATTTTGCGCGCAACATTGTCGTAGGCTTCGTCCGGCTTGACGGACGCCCGGTGGGCATAGTAGCCAACCAGCCCGCCTTTTTAGCAGGGGTCCTTGACATTGACGCCTCCACTAAAGGTGCCCGCTTTGTCCGCTTTTGCGATTGCTTCAACATTCCGATAGTAAGCTTCATAGACGTGCCAGGGTTTCTTCCTGGAACCGCCCAGGAGTACGGCGGCATCATTCGCCATGGCGCGAAGCTTCTTTACGCTTACTGTGAGGCGACCGTTCCCAAGGTCTCAGTAATCAC
>CAZSWX010000134.1:0-6224 GCA_964610865.1 uncultured Enterobacteriaceae bacterium | reverse complement strand
CAATAAAAATACTAATTGCCCCTGGCTACACGACCACTATCGATTCATTTATAGACGAGGCGAAGCGCTATCAGGATGACGGATATGATTCCTTTCTCGCGCCACTGCCATTGTGGAGTGATAAACTCGACGAATGCCTCGGATTCATGGAAGACTTCGCGGCGAAGGCAACGCTAGAGTCCTGAGTGTTACAGATCCGTTCGCGTTCGAGGAAAGCTAGTCTCTTAGTCGTTTCTTCTGTGCCGGTTTGCGTCATAAAATGTTTTAGAATATGCGAGCACTATATTACTCTGGAGACCGTACCGAAATTCGTGGTGAGCACCCTGAGCCAGAATTAGCCGAAGCCTATGCGGTCGTGAAGATGCGGTTAGCCGGGATCTGTTCGACAGACTTGCAAATTATCAGAGGCTATATGGACTTTGTTGGTGTTCTGGGACACGAGTTCGTCGGTGAGGTGGTAGCAGGCCCCGACGCGTTGCTTGGACAACGGGTAGTCGGCGAAATTAATTTTTCCTGCGGCCTCTGTGGAACATGTCGATCGGGTATGAAGCGGCATTGTCCGGATCGTAAGGTCCTTGGTATTCTCGGGGCGGACGGTGTATTTGCCGAGTATGTGCGGTTGCCTGTGGCTAACTTGCACAGGGTGCCAGCGACGGTGTCCGATGAAGAGGCGGTCTTCGTCGAACCATTGGCCGCGGCGTATCGTGCCCTCGAACAGACCTCTGTGGACTCGACGACCGAAGTTGTCGTGCTGGGCGACGGAAAATTGGGGCTTCTGTGTGCCTTCGTGTTTCATCAGGCCGGCGCCCGAGTGACCCTAGTCGGCCGCCATCAAAGAAAAATGAATGTTGCGAGGAAACTCGGGGTCGGCACGGCAGGGTCGGCTCGGGGCCTACACGGCAACAGGGATATTGTAATTGAAGCGACGGGAACGACAGATGGCCTGGAGCAGGGGCTGGCTCTAGTACGACCGCGAGGGGCATTGGTTTTAAAGAGCACTATGGCGGCGCAACACGCGTTGCAGCTGGCTCCGCTTGTTGTTAACGAAGTGATGGTGCTGGGGTCACGTTGTGGGCCTTTCGGCCCAGCTTTGGCCAGTCTTGAAAAAGAAGCGATTCCCGTGTTGTCCCTGGTCGATTCCGTATTTTCATTGCGAGACGGTCTTAGTGCGTTAGAGAAAGCACGTGAAAAAGGCACGATGAAGGTACTCGTGCAGCCCTAGTTAGGGGTCTGTAGTTTCCCAATGAGGGACAGTGTTGCGCGGCGTATGTGGGCCGGCTTTACCCAGAGCGTCGTCTGAATTGTACCAACGAGTCGTATATCGGCGCGGACAAGTTGCCAGGACAGCAGGACAAAGTCTTACATTTTGACTGGTAAGGCGCTACAGTCGTCTGTAAATTCGTCGACGAAGGAAAGCATTTGTCAATGAGCAAAGAAACTTTGATCGGGGTAGGTCTGCTCGTAGTCGTCCTGGTGTTTTCTTTGGAATGGTTACGATCCGGTCCTGATGATGCTTTGCCCCCGGAAGAGCTTCATCGGGATATATTTATTGAATCCGCGGGCCTTGGGGACGTGGAGACGATGCTCGTTATGTTGGAGGAGGGCGTGGACGTTAATGTGCGGGGTACCTTCGGAGGTCCGACCGCGCTAATCGTTGGTGCTCGGCTCGGACATATTGATGTGGTACAAGAGCTTCTTGCGCGAGGCGCCGAAGTGAATGCCGAGGATGACTATGGCCAAACGGCCCTGTATTTTGCAAAGAAAAATGGCCGTCTAAGAGTTATCGAAATGCTTGAGGCGGCCGGTGGAACTTCTGGACCGGTCGAGCCTAGAGGGGCTGAACAACCCGTGAGTGATGTTTAATATGACAATGCCCCAGGTTGGTTGGCTCCGCGCCCGCGGCAGTTTCGGACTGGCAGGGCATTTTGGCGGCGTTCAGCATACGTATGAAACCACGCAGTATTAGGAGGAAGAAGATGGCGCAACCGGTGTATTTGTTAGGAGGATACCAAACGGACTTTGCCCGAAACTGGATGAAGGAAGGAAGCAGCATCGTCGATATGATGAAAGAGGTGGTTGCTGAAGGACTTCAGTCTACTCGGATCGAACCGGGCGAGGTGGATGTGGCGCACGTCGGGAACTTTGCTGCAGAGCTTTATTGCCGACAGGGCCACTTAGGGGCCTTTTTGGCGGAAATAGAGCCGGAAATGGCGGGTGTTCCGACCTCAAGACATGAGGCTGCGTGTGCATCTGGTAGTGTTTCTATGCTCATGGCCTCAGCTGAGATCGAGGCGGGCCGTTATGATCTGGCGCTGGTTGTCGGTGTAGAACAGATGAAGACCGTTGACCCTACCACGGGAGGCGATTTTTTGGGAACCGCGGCCTGGTATGACGAGGAAGCGAAAGGCGTGGAATTCGCGTTCCCTAAATTGTTCGGACAACTTGGCGACGTGTACGAAGAGCGCTACGGGCTAAAAGAAGAGCATCTCACGCGCATTGCGGAGGTCAATTTTTCGAACGCTCGGCGTAACCCTCGTGCCCAGACGCGGGGATGGTTTTCCGAGCAATCACAGGACCTGAGTTCGGGAAAATACTGCAATCCTGTCGCGGGGAGACTCAAGGTCAAAGATTGTTCGCAAGTGACCGATGGGGCAACTTCTGTTTTCCTCGCGTCAGCAAGTTTCGCGAAGAAATATGCCGAGCGTACGGGCGCTGCACTTGCAAATACGCCACAAATATTAGGCTGGGGACACAGGACCGCTCCAATCAAATTCGATACGAAGATCAAAGAGAGTAGGGACAACCCGTATGTTTTGCCGCACACCCGAAGAGCGATCGTTGATGCGTTTCAGCGGGCCGGATTGCCTGATGCTTGGGCCGTCCAAGGCATAGAGACTCATGACTGCTTTACGACCTCCGAATACATGGCAATTGACCATTTTGGACTCACTAACCCTGGTGAGTCGTGGAAGGCAATTGAAGAGGGCGTGATCGATTTTGATGGCCGGTTGCCCGTCAATGCGAGCGGCGGACTGATTGGTTGCGGTCATCCTGTTGGCGCCACCGGAACGCGGCAAGCATTAGACGCGTTTCGCCAGGTGACCGGCACTGCGGCCGACTATCAGATTGAAGGGGCAAAGAAGATAGCGACCCTCAATATTGGTGGATCGGGCACAACCAGTGTGGCCATGGTTATAGGCCGGTAAGTTGGGTACAGATTTATCAGAAGCGTGGCACTGCCCCGCCTTTTATCTGCCCGTGGGGTAAATGATAAGGCGTCGTCCAGGGTCGTCACCGGTGCTTCGTGAAATCAGGCCGTAGCTCTCGACGACCTGGTGCTGGAGCCGTCGTAAACGGGCACGCTGCGGGGCTAGCTCCTGTTTTTCGTTGTTTTCGATAACACGCTGTACGACTTCCTCGGCTTCAGAAATAGCGGCACGATCGTCGGGGAATTCGGCACTTAACTGATCGCGAAGAAACTTCGCTAGTTGGCTCGCTGTATCACTCCTGAGTGTGTATAGGGGTGTCCCATTCTGAATAAGCTCTCTGAGGGCCTTGGGCTGCCGCTTGGTTTGTCCTTTAACCGTCAAGACTAGATCGGCCTGAGCCGCTTCTGACACGACGCGCGCGGGCACATCTAGCTTATGTACCGTATGTTCCAAGCGATGCTTATTGATTCCGTAGGGAAAGACCCTTAGCACATGTCTGGTGTTGCCGTCACCGGCATTGTCCGAAGTTGATCTGCTCTTCGGAGAAGATTCTGTTCCAATGGACAACTGCTCGATGTTTATCGTTCCATCAGGTTCCCGAGTACGCGACTCAAGACTCGTTGCCCAACCTCTTAGGAAGCTGTCGACGGAGGCCGCGACGTCAGGATGGACGATGAAGCGATCTCGCGTGTGTATCTCAATCAGTATATCAAACGTAGGCGGGCCTTTGCGTTCGCGTACCGTTTTCTGTGACCGTCTTCTACGGGCTTCATCATCTCCAAGTGTCACAGATTGGACCCCACCGATAAGGTCTGCCAAAGTAGGGTTGAGAATGAGATTGTGAAGTGCGCCGCCGTGCGCCGTGGCGACTAGACGGACACCTCGTTCGGCGATAGTGCGGGCGGCGGCGGCTTCGGCTTCAGTGCCGATTTCGTCGACGACGATTACCTCTGGCATATGATTTTCCACAGCCTCGATCATCACGCGATGTTGCAAATCGGGCGAGGGGACTTGCATCCGTCGCGCCTGACCAATGGCGGCGTGTGGTATGTCACCGTCTCCCGCAATTTCGTTTGAAGTATCTACGATCACGACGCGCTTGCTGTCCTCGTCAGCCGATACACGTGCAGCTTCACGGAGAAGGGTAGTCTTGCCTATGCCCGGTGGTCCCAGTAACAGAATGCTTTTGCTTTCGTCCTGGACGAGATCTTTGACGATTTCCACCGTTCCGAATACTGCCCGACCTACTCTACATGTTAGCCCCACAATATTTCCGGCGCGGTTCCGTAGTGCGGAAATGCGGTGCAAGGTTCTTGGTATACCGGCGCGGTTGTCATGACTGAAGCCGCCTACATGCTGAACAACGTGTTCGATGGTGTCCGAGTCCACTGGTCTCGCGTTTAGGCGTACGGTCTCGTAAGTGTAGCGTGCCTCCGGTACACGACCGAGATCTAGTATGATTTCGATCAAATCAACTATCGGTCGGGCTTGCACTATCGTATCCCGTAGGGAACCAGGAAAGGCCTCGAGCAACAAATGAATATCGTCCGAAGGAGAAAGCTTATCAGAATCCGGCACGGTACTCGGGGGTAACGGTTCCCCGTTGTCTTTTTCTTGCGCTTGAGGAGGTTTCGGTGATGGCGGTGCGTGGGAGAGGGTACTCATGGAAGCGATAGCATTTCCGTACAAATAATGCAGTCGGTGAAACTAAGAATGTCCCTACTATAGCTGCACTTTGCGACTACAGCGATACCTCTGTTTGAGAGTGCTAGTGATGGCCTGATCGAGTGGCTACACTCGAGTCCGTTTCGGGTACATTGCATCTATCTCCGCTGAGCGTGTTTCTACGACAGTTCTCCGCCTTACCTTCATAGTTGGTGTGACTTCTCCCTTTTCGGAGGAAAAAGGTAATTCGAGGACTTTGAACCGGCGTACACGCGAGTAGAGCGGTATCTGTGTGTTCACATCGTCTGTGCAATTTTTAAATAGGGTCCGAATATTCGGATGGCCGAGTACCTTTGGCCAATCCCCAATTATAGCCATCCTCGAGGCTGTAGACTCGACGAACGTTCGGTTTGGGACGAGCAGTACAGTAAGGTAAGGGCGTTTGTCGCCTATAACGCAAGCTTCTTCTATAAGAGGGCTCTGTTTGAACAGGCCCTCGATCGCCTGTGGTGCTATGTTCTCTCCTTCGGAGGTTATTATTAAATCTTTTTTTCGATCGGTTATTGTGATGAAACCGTGTTGGTCAATTTCTCCTACGTCGCCGGTGTGGAGCCAGCCGTCGGCGTCTAGCACCTGTGCTGTTTCCTCCGGTTTGTTGAAGTAACCACGCATGACGTTGGGGCCGCGGACACAAATTTCTCCGTCGGTATCGGTCCGGACGGTTACCTGAGGGAGCGCCGGACCTACCGTACCGACCCTGCTCTGATCTGGAATATTACACGAGACAACGGGCCCGGCCTCGGTGAGGCCGTACCCTTGGTATACAGTCATTCCTGCCCCGAAAAAAAAATAACAAATATCCGAATTCAAGGGAGCCCCACCTGAAATCAGGAAACGGGTTCTGCCGCCAAGAAGGTCCCGCAGCTTCCGGAATACGAGTTTATCCAACGCGAAATGGAGTAAATTCAGAGGAAAGGGGACCGTTCCAGTTCCGGTCGGGTTTGACGTGAGGGTTTGTCCTACAGTTTTAGCTGTAGATATAGCCCGTCCCAGAAGGAACTTCTTTGGTCCGGTTGAATTTTCTTTTTCTGTCAGCACACGTCGGTATACCAGTTCGAGCACCCGAGGGACACAGCAGAACAGGGTCGGTCTAATGTCTGCAAGATCTTTTGTTAAGGTTACAGTTCCACCGCCGTAGGCGATGCAAGCGCCAGCTGCCAAGATCGTGTAGAGTCCTGCGGTGCGCTCAAAGCCGTGGGACAAGGGCAGAAAAGATATAGTCTGGTCTGCGCTTGTTATAGGCAGCACTTGTAACGCGTCCACCACGTTGGCGAGGATGTTACTATGGCT
>CAZSWX010000133.1:3897-6273 GCA_964610865.1 uncultured Enterobacteriaceae bacterium | reverse complement strand
TTTTTACGTCAAGAAATATGAAGTTAGGGTGTGTTTCGTCAAATTCCCTCACATAGTGGTACATTATAGCCTTCACTACATTTCTCCGACTAACTGAGCGAAAAAATCATCAATTGAAGTTTTTTTGCTGTGTTCGTAGCTCTGCATAATCTGCTCATTAATGCCCACAGGGGATTGATTGCAAACTTTAAAAAACATCTCCTTTTGTATCTTCTTATCGTTCAATTCGTAGAAAGAATACAAAGTTTCCGAGTTGTTAAAATTCTCCCGCGTAAAAGCATTGTGGTAGTAAGCAGATAGGTTGTATAGCATGAAATCACTGTCTTCTGGTATAGAGCCGATGTCACCTAGATGGTCATTTATGAGTAAATGATATTCAAGCATCGAATTTATATTTTTGCCGATCAAATCTGCGAAAACAGAAATTAATTCGTAATGATATTCATCTAAAACCAAAAGCCTTCTTGGGTCTCTTTTTAAAAGATAGTCAACAAGCTTTAAATGTAGCCTGTCCGTACTGAAGGTCTTTGACAATCGTGCGTTAAAAGATATGAAGTCTCTTAACTGGCTATTCTGCAGTTGGCTGGATACTTGGTTGATAGATGTCAACTCTTCAAGGGCCATCATGTAGTACTCATCCATAATCAACTGCTGAAGTTTTTCAGCATCAATCTTCAAGCTGTCAATGTCAGCAATATCCTCGCGGTTAATGTAAGCATCTTCCAGTACAAGCGTATCAGCATTGCAACGAAGAAATGAATTTAAAGCGTCAAGTTTGGTGAAAACAATTGGCTCGTCGTTATCGTTAAAGGAGGTGTTAA
Organism: uncultured Enterobacteriaceae bacterium; assembly: GCA_964610865.1. Lineage (GTDB taxonomy): Bacteria > Desulfobacterota > Binatia > Bin18 > Bin18 > Bin18. The sequence goes on along the minus strand of CAZSWX010000133.1, from coordinate 5,452 downwards.
TAATTACTGCAGTTCCAGTTATCCGCTTATAAGCTGATAAAATTTCGAAAACCTTACCGTTGTCAGCGGTTATGGTCTGCACGCGGGCTGTATGATCAACATGGCATATTGCGGGTACTTCATGGATAGCTCTCTCCTTGCATATTGGAGCTTGCAGCATGTATGGGTGATTATTGGTTGGCGATATAAAATACGACGAAAAATCTTGCTTCAACACAATTGGGGCAAACGGCCTATAGCCCTCTCTATGTTTTATTTTCGAGTTCAAAATATCCTTCATTTCTGGTAATCTTGCGTCGCCTAGAAAGCTTCTATGTCCAAGTGCGCGGGGGCCAAGTTCGATCCCCTGCGAGTATAGTCCAACTATTTTCTTCTCTGAGATCCGCTGCGCTATCTCAGTGGATTCGAATGGCCTGAGCTTTATTCCATAATTTCTTAGTAACGTTTCAAGTTTATGTTCGATATCTGTTGCTAAAGGTTTGCGATCTCGTGAGTATGGAATCGAGAGTTTTTTTCTATTGTCTGACGTCATTAACTCAGCCAAGTCAAACCCAATTTCCTCCAAACCAGCCAACGCTAGCCCAAATGGTATGCCACTATCCCCAGATGCTGGTTGTACCCAAAAGTTTTCGATTTGCTTGAGATTCTGGATATGGTTATTCGCAACGCAATTAAATGCGACCCCCCCAGCGAAACATAGGTTTTTTGATGCTGTGACGTTCAATGCCTCTTTTGCTAAATGTGTCAGACACTTTTCCGTTTCAGATTGCAGCTCATAAGCCAGTCTGGAAAAGTACGGTTGGTACACTTCTTTTTTGTTTTTCGGCTTCCTCAGATTGACTTTGAATTTAGGACTTGGATGTCTATCGACAATTTCACTGTAGTCGACAGTAAAACCGCTGTATCTTCCGCTCAGAGAGGGTAGCTGAAGGTCGGACGGCGAAAGATCTTTTCCGTATGGAGCAAGTCCCATTGTTTTGCCTTCTTCCCCTGCGCCAAAACCTAGGATTTTGGTTACTAAGCTGTAAAGCTCGCCTATCCCTGTTCCTTTTTGTTCAAATACGCGATCAACCAAACCCTTGTCATTCATGTAGAAAACCGAATGAGTTTGTTGTTGGCTTCCAAGGCCATCAACAACCAACACAGCAGACTCACTTAACATCGATGGCCAAAAAGCTGTCAGTGCGTGGGCATAATGATGGGATTTTACAAACTTAATCTCTTGTTTATCGATTTTCAGGCGCGATCTAATGTAGTCGCCTATTAATAGACGATAATTATTTGATGTCCTGAACGTTCTTTTTTCATCCATGTAATCCAACATCAGAACATCGATGTCATCGATTTTTATTCCAAAATGATCTAAGCAATATTTCATTGATCGCAATGGAAACTGGTAGTTCGTCTTTTTTCTCGACAAAAAACCTTCTTCTGCGAAGATTAAATCGATTTTATTATTGTCAACTCTCATTAATGCACACGCAGAATCGTGGCTGCAGTAATTCATGATACCCATCGAATATTTTACTGGCATATTTATAGCTCTATTTTGTCT
>CAZSWX010000133.1:0-3797 GCA_964610865.1 uncultured Enterobacteriaceae bacterium | reverse complement strand
CATAGGTATGTCATCCCAGATCAAACCCTCAATTGTCCAAGGAGATTCCACACCGCATATGCCACATTGTTTTTTAATTCTAATGTTTCGACCGTTGATCGTGAAACTCTGCTCGAGGATGCTTCATGAATATCAAAAACCCTGAGAGCTCGGGCAATTTATTATTGTCGCAAGAAGTCGATAATTTGTTGTCGTATGTCGCGATAAAAGCCAACATTATCAGTCGTCAAATAACAGATAAGCCCGTTTGTAAAGTTCTGTTTCCAACAAGTTACCTGCACGTAGATTTCAACCGAATTGTTGATTTCATTTTTGCGACGGCTCTTAAGGTTCGTGGCGTTGAGATTATACCAATCCTATGCAATGGTTTTCATAACGATCAATGTTCGGTTTGGCCGGGATTGTTTTCAGAGAATTTTGCCACCAAATGTGATAAATTTTGTAAAAAGCCGGGGAGCATTTTGTGGGAAGGTATCTTGCAATATGAACCGCTCCTCTTGACTGATTTTGAAATTCCGGAAGACCGCGCCGAAGGCGAGAAAATTGCCGATGAGATTTCAATCCACAATTATAAGGAATTTGAATTCAATGGTTTCGAGTTAGGGCGTCAGGTTGGCATTGAAGTGCGTAATTCTAACAATTTGGCTCGAATGCTAGACAATGATATTTGCCGCAGCGAATTACGCATCCATACGATTAACGCAGTGCGCATGATCCTGGCGTATGAACGAGTGTTTGATCTTATCGAGCCTAATCGGGTCGTTGGTTCCTGGCATGATCATTTTCAATGGTCAACATTGTTTCATGTGGCAAATAAACGTGGTGTACATTACTACTCACACACCATGTTAGAGCAAAAGGGGTGTCTTTATTTCGGGCGCGATAATTATGAGGCATGCGAAGTTCATGGTGCATGGGAGAGCTTTAAAGATAGTGATGTTGGTACGTTAATATGGGAAAAATTTGATAGGTCCCTAGGGATCAGAGCCGATGGTAAGGCGACCTGTTTTAGCTTTTATCCAAAACGAAATCCGGAAAATGTGGCTCAATTGCGAAAATTGCTGGATCCAAATAAGCCTGTAGCTTTTTTCCCCGCTAATACACCGTGGGACGACGCTGTGCGAAATCACTGTCATATTGCCGAAGATATTTTTGACATGGTTCATAAGGTGGTTAGTTATTTTGAGGAGCGACCGAAATACCAACTCATTATCAAAGCCCATCCTTACGAGCAAGAATTTTCCAGTTTTGATAGTCTACCTCACTCTCTTGCCAATATTATTAAGGCGAGGTGGGAAAATATTCCCCCAAATGTTATTTTTATTGATGCCGATTCACCAATTTCGTCATTCGATGTTTATGAGTTAGCCGATGTCGGCATGGTACATTCAACGCGTTCAGGATGTGAAATGGCGATGTATGGTGTTCCAACGATCCTGACAGCGGAGGCGCATTATCGAAATAAAGGATTTACCATTGATATAAAAAACGATGGCGAGTTCTTTGAGGTAATTGAGGAAATTCTTGAACACGGTGAGAGCGAACTTGTGATACAAAACCGTACTGAAATTGCGAGGAAATATTGGCTGCTATATAATTCTCATGGATACATCAATCTCGGAATGTTCGAGGGTGGTTGGCACCAGCCTTTCCAGATTAAATTTTCGGACGTCGATCACTTCATGCCAGGTGCCAATGATAAATTGGACTACATTTGTGATTGCATAATATCTAACCGTTCTGTCTTTGGGGACAATCGTTGGCCACCGATCAGCATTTGATCTTCTTGAATTTAAAACACACAGTGGAAGTTTTGGTTGTAAGTTGTTCCCATATTTAGTCACTTTGTGAAAATTTTAATGCAATCTTAGTCAAATTTGGCGGCTAGACTGGACAAGTCTATTGGGGACAGTAGCTGGCCTATCCTTCTCTTCCTCAGTAGAGAAGTATTAAAGTCTCTTTTAGTCATTGCAGTTCGCACGTCAAATTAAAAATCCGAAATTACTCCGCTTATCAGATTATTTGGAACAACGATCACACTTTATTAGAACGATATAAACGCCAATTCTCAACGATCAATAATGCCGGCCTAAGAAGAAAAATAATGTCGTGAAATTAATGTTTCAAAAATAACATCTCCGTTTTCCATTGCTGGGCAGTCAAAACAAACTGCAAGGCATCCTCTGGGACACCTCGAAATTTATAGAATTCTCGAAGAATTATATTTTTGTCAAATCCACAACTTTGCAATCCTCGGATTGATGCTTCGTTCGCGATACTGGTCGTAGCAATAATTTTAATTAGCTCCAACTCATTGAACGCGAAATCAAGGCAAAGACCCAATGCTTCTTTAAATAATCCCCTGTCCCAAAATTCTGGATTTAATCCGTACCCAATTTGCCCCTGTCCAATTTGTTTATCGATATCAACTAAACCAAATGATCCAATCATCCGATGGTCGTCGTTATTAACAATAGCCCAGTATATGCTATTTCGCTCCCGTTCTCTTTTTTTCAATTCATAAAAATATGCTTTTGTATCTGAAATATCATGGTGAGGTAATAGTTCCATATATTGGAAAAATAGTGGATTAGATGAATAATCATGCATATCCTCAATATGACGTTCTTCTAACGGTGTTAAATATATTCTACTTCCTTTTAGAATCGACGCAGTTAACATCATCCAATACCTCTAACTACAAATCGACGGAAATGTCTCAGAGATTAGTGCTTCAGTGGAGTAAGGTTCAGAAGAATACATCACACTGCTCGAAGTAAGTTCGAGATATTTTTTTGGTAGTTGTGCAATTACAGATTCAAACTCGTTATTGGATACACCGTCGCAACCTATTTTCCACAAGAAATTTGGCAAGAAGGGATGATCGCGCATAACCACATCCATTTCCAAATAAGCCTTGTGGTGCAATGCCCAAAACTCGTTCGTCGAAAATAGTGGAAGTTCATCTCTTTCCGCAACTAGGAAGCGTTTCATAATTCTTAAACGAAATTCGGCATATAAATCCAATCGGTTCCTTCGCTCCAAATCTAATTGCTCTTGATCCCATTTGGAAAATACTCGGTTAGAGATTGCTAAGTAATGCGCTTCTCCCATTCCACGCGATCGCCAAAAGGAAACAGTAGACCGGATGGGAGGTACTGCATGATGGCACCGAACTGTAGGTTCATACCAGATTTCAAATCCTGATTCTTCTGCTCTTTCACACAGGCCACAATCACCTGGACCTATATACAACTTGCGAAAAGAATTTTCATTTTGATTAGTTTCAACACCCACAGTATCGGCAGGAAACCCTCCGGCAGCTTGATACGCGGTTCGGCGCATAGGCATGAATGGCCCGGCAGACCAAGAAACTTTTTGGCGACCATTTTCTAGATAGGGGTATATTGACGGATTAAACAGCGACCAGCCATTAAACGATTGTTCTAGTTCTAATGCCCATTCTGGCGGGTTCTGTTCAAATCTCGGTTCAATATTTGCGGCAATGATGCCAGTTTGAGGATTGTCCGCAAACACCTTCAGCAGCGCTTTCAGCGCACCTGGTTCTAACGTAAGGTCGTCGTCCATAAATGCAAATATCTCGCCCTGTGCAATGTCTCCCCCCGCACGACGCGCGCGAGAAAAGGCCGTATTCGGCTCAAAGACGTAGGAAGCCAAATCACCGAAATCCGCAACCACACTTTTTGTGTGATCACTACTATTATTATCTACAATTATGAATTCAAATTTACCTTCATTTTTTAAATTACAAACGCTTTGCATCGCCAATCGTAAAC
>CAZSWX010000132.1:2051-6275 GCA_964610865.1 uncultured Enterobacteriaceae bacterium | reverse complement strand
AATGTTGATGTTTCTTAATGAGGAACAAAAACAACAATACTTGGTCCCGATGGTTCGGGGCGAAATAACGGGAGCCTACGCGATTACGGAATATCGGGGAGGGTCGGATGTCCTGGGTATGGATACGCGAGCTACGAAGCGCGGTGACACGTGGCTCGTCAATGGTACTAAGGCGTATATAACGAACGCGCAATACGCGGATGTCGTTTTCGTATGCGCGATGCACGACACTAGTAAAGGCAGTCAGGGGGCAACGGCCTTCGTTGTAGAAGGAACAAACCCGGGCCTGAAAGTAGGGAAAACGCACCGCACGATAATGGATGACGGCATGACGGGCGATTTGCGATTTGAGAATTGTCTCCTTTCCGAAAATAGCGTGTGGGGTCAGGTCGGCGACGGTTTTTACCTCAGCATGGGAATGATTAATTGGATTCGAGTACGTCGGGGCGGGATGTGCACCGGTTTGGGGCAATACCTTGTTGACCGTTGTACCGAATATTTGAAAGGCAGGCAGGCTTTTGGGGGTCCATTGGGCCGGTTTCAGGCATTGCAGTGGATGGTTGTGGATTCTTACCTAGACGTTCAAGCGATGAAGAGCATGGCCCTCCGTTCTTTGTGGCAGGCAGACCAAGGTGATTTATGGTCTTTGGAAGTCGACTCAGAGCTTATAAAGGTAGTTTGTGCACTAAAGGTGTTCTGTGATGAGGCCTTGTACCGTGTTTCGGACCGAGCCGTCCAGTTACATGGAGCGTACGGGCTCACTAAGCAATCCGGTATCGAAAAAATATTCCGCATCGCGCGAAATTTACGTATACCCGGTGGTACCGATGAGATTCAACGGGTCAATATCGCTAAAGCACTTGGACTGTGAGACACAATCACCAAACATGACAAGAGGTAGCCTTCTGACGCGCCTCGCCGTTACGTGACCGACAGCGGCGGCGCCAAGATACTGCGGTCTGGATGGGATTGCAGAATTCATGAATAGCCATACTGAAAGTGCCGTGGGACGCTCCGGCCGGGTTTTTTACGGCTGGGTAGTGGTAGCCTGTACTTTTATCGTGCTGACTGCCGCCTATGGTGTGCAGTTTTCCTACGGTGTTTTAATGCCTGAGATTCAGGCTGAAACAGGTTGGAGCCGGACCAGCCTCTCCCTGGTATATGCCGTTTATGTGTTCGTATACAGCGCTCTTGGTATCGTCACGGGCTTGTGTACGGACCGTTGGGGTCCCAGGATTGTCATAACCGTTGGTGGTGTCTTATTGGGTGTTGGCGTTATGTTGTCGAGCCAGGCCCGGGAGCTTTGGCAACTGTATCTTTCTTTTGGTCTCCTGGCGGCGCTTGGCATGAGTGCCGCCTTTGTTCCGTGCAGTTCCACCGTAGTGCGTTGGTTTGCTGTGCGCCGGGGGCTGGCTCTGAGCATTTGCGCGAGTGGCTCCAGTTTTGGTACCTTTGTCATCCCTCCGCTTGCCGCGGCACTCATGCCGGTTTATGGCTGGCGGGTGTCCTACTTCTTTCTTGGACTCTGCGCCACTGCAGTTATTGCTGTGTGCGCGGTTTTTACAGTCCGTGACCCAGAAAGTATGGGATTGAGGCCTGATGGGACGCCGCCTGAGAATCATGATTTTGTTGAAGCTAATGTGGGGGACTCGGGAGCGAATGGATGGACGTTGTCGCAGGCCCGCAAGACCCGTGCAATGTGGGTTTTAATGGCCGTTTTCACGGCTACATGGCTGGTAGTGTTCCTGCCGATGGTTCATATCGTCCCTTTCGCTGTTGACATGGGGATATCGCAAATTGAAGCCGCGGGACTCTTAAGCGTAATTGGGTTAGGTGGTTTTATGGGGCGGTTAATCATGGGACCACTTTCGGATCGGTATGGTAGGACCGTTGTCCTTGGTGGATGCCTAGTTTTTGAGGCGGTTGCCTTCGGTGGCTTTTCGATTAGTACGGACCTGGCATTACTTTATCCCTCTGCCTTATTGTTCGGTTTCGCTTACGGCGGAACGACGGCGTTATTCCCTGCCATAGTTGGGGACTTTTATGGCCGCCTTGCAGTTGGAGCAATAGTTGGTTTCATTTTTTCGGTGGCGGGATCCATGGCCGCAATCGGCCCGGTTGCGGCGGGCTATATCTTCGACACATATGGAAGTTACAAGTTCGCATTCGAATTAAGTGCAGGCTCGAACCTTTTAGGGCTGGCAATGCTGTTCTTCCTGAAGAAACCCAGAGCCCAGCAGTCAACGCAATAATTGAGGCGAGGGAGGAATATGGGTACAGTCAGGATCCGGGATGTTGAATTGGCTTATGAGATCCATGGGAGTGGGGAACCGCTCGTGCTCCTGCACGGGGCGCAGAGCGATCGAACCATTTTTACAAATGTATTATCCGATTTTATGAGGGATTTCCGTGTCCTCATTTTCGATCAACGGGGATCCGGTCAAAGCAGTAAACCAGACATGGAATACACGATTGCCATGATTGCGGATGACACTGCTGCCTTGATGGTTGAACTAGGGTTTTCGCCCGCACACGTCTATGGTGTTTCCATGGGCGGAATGATCGCGCAGGAGCTAGCAATTCGTCATGAAGCGCTGGTTCGGTCACTTGTCCTTGGGTGCACTACCCCCGGAGGCGATCGTGCGGTAACCATGGTCAATGAGGCAATCGGGAGTTCTCATTCTACGGAAGCCCTCTCTGCGGAAGAACGCGGCGGGGCGCTCGCTAGAACCGCTTTTACCAAATCATACATAGACCAGCACCCGGAGCTCATCCCAGCCTTGATCAAATCTCGGCGCGAGCAACCGCTCGACGAAAAAGGGTTTGAGCGGCGTATGAATGCCGCGTATGCGCATGACACTTATGAGCGGTTATCTGACATTTCGTGCCCCACCTTGGTTATTACTGGCGAGAACGACGCACTAATTGCAGCCGAAAATTCCGATTTGCTGGCTCAAAAGATACCCCATGCCGTGCTTGTAAAACTGGAACCAGCGGGGCACGCGTACTGGGTTGAACAACCAGAACAAACCAAGGAAGCGATACTTCGCTTCCTGCTAGAGAGTTAGCTTTGTAAGTCGGGGGGGAGTATGGCAACCGAGGAAATTACGAAGGCTGGGCAAGCGCGAAAGCTACGCAGTTGGATGCTGGGATTACATGCAACCCATATTCTAGATGTGGGAGGACGCGTCGGGTATTTTAGAGTGATCCATGAACTCGGGGGAACTTGCTCCGCTGATGACCTGGCGAAAACCTTGGGGCTAGACGAGTGGAGAACAAAAGTTTGGTGCCAGGCCGCATGCGCCGTTGGTATATTGCAGGCTGCTGATAAGTCTCGGTTCTCCTTCGCGGCGTTCATGGGGGATTTGTTACGGGATGGATCGGCGGACTTGTTGGCTTCTCATGTCCTTGCGAGTTTGTCACGCGATTTCCCGTCGTACCCAAGGGCTTTCGCAACCGGAGAGATGAAGACGTTCGCGGAACACGATGAAGACTTTTTTCTACATCAGGGAAAAATCTCCTCTTTGCGCGCTCCGTTGATTGTAAAAGCAGCGCGAATGATACCGGGTCTGAAAGAGCGGCTTGCGGACGGAGGACAGGTCATGGACGTTGGGTCGGGAAGCGGAAGTGTGGTTTTGAAATTTGCCCAAGAATTTCCAGAATGCCAGGTGACGGGCGTGGAGCCACTTCCATATTTTGCGGAGTCCTCACGTGAAAGAGTCATCGAGAAGGGCATCAGTGAAAGAATCCGTGTCCACAATATAGCGGCGCAGAATATGCAGTTCGAAAATCAATTCGATTTGGTTACGTTGGTACAAGTGTTTCATGAGCTCCCGAACGATCAGAAGGGAGCTATTCTGAAACGGTGTTGGCATGCGCTGAGGCCAGGCGGCAAATTGATGCTTGTGGATAGGTGCGCACCAGAAAAGGCCGCCGACTTACACGATCGGCGCTTTACGATGAGTATTCTTGAACAGTGGTTCGAGGTCACCTGGGGAAATATAGTTAACACGCGGACGGAGATCGCTGATATGTTGGAGGCCGCCGGGTTTGCCGTGGAAGAAGACAGTGCGGAAGTAGTACCAACGTATTGGACCTTCGTTGCTGCAAGCCTGCCCGCAGGGTAGGAGGAAGGGTCGAGATGAATCGCACTGGCCTAGTACTTTACCATGGCATTCAGACAGGTCCTGAACTGAAACAGTATGGACGTATCGCAGAGGCATG
>CAZSWX010000132.1:0-1951 GCA_964610865.1 uncultured Enterobacteriaceae bacterium | reverse complement strand
AATTTTAAGATTCGCGATACTCGATTGGCCACACTACCCGTTCAGAGTGATTTGCCTATTTACCTGGCGGCAATTGGCAACAAAGGATTGGACCTGGCGGGAGCGATCGCGGATGGTGTAGTCCTGAACGCGTATGTTCCACCGGCGTACGTCGAATATGCCGTATCCAGAATTCGAAAGGCGGCGGTGAGGGCCGGACGAGACCCAAAGGGCATTGATATCGCTTGCATGGTGGTTATTCGTCTGACGAATGACCCCGGTTCCATGATGCCTACCCTGAAGAAACGTATTGTTCGATTACTGAGCGAGCCTTATGTTGGCGAAATACTATTGGAAAAGGGCGGGTTCGATTATTCAGTACTACCTGCGATTCGGCGGTCGTTTGCGAAGGATGACGGCGACTCCGGCAAAGGGCTAATTACGGACGAAATGGTAGAATCTTTTTACGTCATCGGCGACGAACGAAAATGTAAAGCTCGCGTGGAAGCATACCGGCGCGCCGGTGTGGATGTTCCACTCATTCTCCCCAGGTTAGAAGATTATGAGAGGGTGGCCAACGCACTGCGACCATAGCTATCCGTCGAGAGGATGACTGCACCGGCGTTTAAACGATACCTGTGCCAGCTCACAAAGTCCGCCAAAGCGCAATTGTCCACGGCCGAGTAGCCCGGGGCGGCAGGGTCCGATATAACGGTGACCCGAACATCAGAAAACCGAAGTTTTGCAGGTAAAGGAGCCCGTTATGAAGTTGGCAATAGGTATTGGTTACTCCGGTGGCAAGGTCGAACTACCGTTGGACATGATTTTGAGGGCTGAACAACTAGGATATGACTCTTTGTGGAGCGCTGAGGCGTATGGCTCCGACGCGGTTACACCTTTAGCCTACTTGGCGGCGCAGACATCGAGAATAAAACTAGGGACAGGAATCTTACAGATACCAGCGCGCACACCTGCAATGTGTGCGATGACGATGTCGACTCTGGATGCGTTGTCCGGAGGAAGAGTTATTGTTGGTTTGGGAATGTCCGGACCCCAAGTGATAGAAGGATGGCACGGTATGCCCTATAGCAGGCCGGCGGCACGGATTCGTGAGTATGTCGAAATACTGCATAAGATTTGGGACCGCGAAGAACCTGTTTCGTTGAATGGAAAGGTGTATCAAATGCCTTATCAAGGAGAGGACGCCACAGGCCTAGGAAAGCCGCTAAAGTCGATTCTCCATTCGCGACGCTTGCCGGTTTATCTGGCCACAATGAAACCTCTCAGTATCCGAATCACCGCAGAGCTTGCTGATGGGTGGCTTCCGATTTGGTATTCTCCATACCGGATGGACATGTTCAAACCGGACTTGGAGAAGGGGTTTTCGAAGGCTGGGAATGGCAAATCACTGGAGAATTTCGATATTATGGCTGGTTGTACAGTGGTGATCGGAGATGACATCAAGGCTTGTTTGGCCCAATTAAAACCGACGCTAGCGCTCTATATTGGTGGAATGGGTGCCAAAGGCAAGAATTTTCACAACGAAATGGTATCGAAGTATGGGTACGCCGAGGTCGCCTCGGAAATTCAGGACCTCTATTTGTCGGGCAAAAAGCAGGAGGCGATTCAACGGATCCCGGATGAACTGTGTGACGAAATCTCACTTTGTGGTCCGCCGGAAAGGATCCGTGAACGATTCGGAGTATGGGAAAAGGCAGGCGTATCGACGATGATGGTCCAATCGAGCCAACCTGAAGCTCTAGAATTAATGGCAGATATTGCAGGGACCCGGGGTTAGTCGGGCGACCATCGCGCGTCTGGCGGCAATTCCCCCACACGGCGAGTACCATAGAGGAGTAAAGAAATGAGCAAAGTTATTTCAGCTGCTGACACCTACGCGAGGAAGAGAGTGTCGGTGTTGGATAGCGAAATGGCGTACGTGGACGTAGGTACTGGAGACCCCGTCGTATTT
>CAZSWX010000131.1:3470-6286 GCA_964610865.1 uncultured Enterobacteriaceae bacterium | reverse complement strand
GGCCAGAATGCTTTCGATCGAGATTTCCACACTTCACCTACCTGGGCCAGCACTTATATTATGAAAAACGGACAAATGCAACGCGACACGACGTCCCAAAACCCTCTGACTGGCGCATTTTTGTTGGAACTTTGTTTGACATCCCCCTCTTTTAGCTTTAGCAGTGGACGCCCCCTTTGCGGTGTCCTCGGTTAAATACGCCTGCGGGGAAAATTGCCTATGGAAGCCATTATCCGCCTTATTGGGATTCTGCTGTTAACGCTTTGGTTCTACAGCCTTTGGATCTTGATAGCCGTTTCAAGCCCCTACCGTAGCTTTCGTGTTGCGGGCCCCTACCTCACGGCGGGCGGGGTTATATTATTTTTGATCCTCTCGGCAGGAGCTTTCCTGTGCCTAAATCTTGTTGAGACGGACTACTGATCCTGGGCCATTTCACACGGGCTAATCAAGTGTCTGACCCGCAACTAACTCCCGATTCCAGCGCCCGTCGCCGAAAGCTACTTCCGAGGCTTTCGCTCGTTTGAAATAGATGTGCAAGTCATGCTCCCAGGTAAACCCGATACCGCCATGCACCTGGACGCCGTCGTTCGTCACTTCCCTGTAGGTGTCGCTGCAGTAAGCCTTAGCCATCGCAGCGGCCAGAGATGCCTGCGACGAGTCATTGGCCGAGGCCCAAGCAGCAAAATACGTTGCAGATTTAGCATTTTCGACCTGGATCAGCATATCGGCACATTTGTGTTGGATCGCTTGGAAGGAGCCAATCGGTCGACCAAATTGTTCCCGCATTTTTGCATAGTCGACTGTCATATCGAGGACCCTCTGGGCACCGCCACACATCTCTCCGCTCAGCGCAACTTTGCTTTTCTCTAGGCTCCGAGCGACCGAATCACTATCGCCGGGTTCTCCCAACAATGCGGCCCGCTCTACTTCAACCGCTTCGAACTTTAATTCAAATAGTTTTCGAGTCGCATCGATCGTTTGCAGCGGTAGAACTTGAATGCCCGCGGTCTTACTATCAATCAAGAACATAGCTATTCCACGATCGGTCCTAGCCGCACACACGATAAAATCTGCCACATGCGCATCTGGAACGAACAACTTCAACCCATTCAATATGTACTTACCGCCGTCTCGCCTCGCACTCATTGCCACGCCGCTCTCATCCCACCGAGCGCTAGCCTCAAGGAAAGCCAGTGTTAGTTTGATCCGACCCTCCGCTACACCAGGTAAAATTGTCCTTTTCTGCTCTTCATTACCCAGCTGCTCGATTGCCAACCCCCCTAACACAACGGTAGAAAAGAAAGGGCCCGGCAGCATAACCTTACCCATCTCCTCGAGCACTACAACGAGCTCCACCATAGAAAGCCCCGCGCCCTGATATTGCTCGGGTACCATTAGTCCTGTCCATCCCAAATCTGCCATCTTTTGCCAAAGACTAGGAGAATACCCTAAATCTTCTCCCATCATTTGGCGAACGAAGGCCATAGAACACTCACCACCTAAGAAGTCTGAGACAGACTGGCGCAGGAGATCCTGATCTTTGGTAAACCCAAAATCCATCTATTCCTCTTAAAATCGAAAAAGGTGGGGGACCGAGTAGCCCTCGGTCCTCGAAACATAAAAGCAGGGCTACCGGTGGTGACTAACCGTTTGCTAGAATAGTCACACAACCAACCGACCCGGGACCACCCAAATTATGCGCCAGGCCGACCTCCGCGTCCTTTACCTGACGGTCTCCGGCCTTGCCCCACAAGTGCTGCGAGACCTCGTATATCATGCGTATGCCGGTAGCGCCAATAGGATGGCCAAATGACTTCAGCCCTCCGGACGGATTTACGGGGACAGCACCGCCATCTATATTGGCGCGGCCCTCAGCAACATACCTCCACCCTTCGCCCTTTTTACACAGTCCTAAATCTTCATAATTCAAAATTTCTGTAATAGTGAAGCAGTCATGACACTCAACCAGGTCTAAGTCCTTTGCAGTCATTCCCGCCTGCTCATAGGCCGAGTTGGCCGCTTGTTCAGTCGCAGGAAAGCCCGTGTACTCGAAACTTGGTTTCATATAAGGCTCACCTGAAGTCACGGAGAGACCTATTCCTTTTACTTTGACCGCATCCGGGCGGAACGATTTGGCGAGCTCCTCTTTGCAGATTATAACTGCCGCCGCCCCATCCGTGGTTGGGCAGCAATCAAGCAGCCCCAACGGGCTACAAATCAACGGGGCATTCACGACCTGATCCTCAGAAACCTCCATCTGAAAATGTGCTTTGGGGCTCATCGTACCGTTATGGTGATTCTTCATCGCTACCTTAGCTAAGGCAGTTTTATCGATACCGTAGCTTTCGAAGTAACGGTTCGCAGCCATCGCGAAGAGGGAGGGCGCGGTCGTCCCGTAGCCTACGACGGGATGTGAACCAAACGTTCCTAGCCCTCGCTGACCAGAGTCGCGCAGTTTCTCAAAGCCAAGCGCCAATACTACATCATACATCCCCGACGCCACTGCCATACAAGCATTACGAAAAGCATCCATTCCAGATGCACAATAATTTTCTACTCGAGTGATAGGAATATTAAATAACTTGAGGGGGTCCGCCAACGCATTTCCAGCGTTGGCCGAGGTGAGGGTGCCCACCCAGGCCGCTTCAATTTGGCTCGGATCAATACCTGCATCCGAGTAGGCGTCAACTGCCGCCTCAACGATCATATCCTCTGCACTTTTCTCATAATTTTCGCCGAACTTACTGCACCCCGCCCCAATGACCGAAACCTTATCTCGAATGTTCATCGGTGTGTCTCCTTATCACTCTTGTTCC
>CAZSWX010000131.1:0-3370 GCA_964610865.1 uncultured Enterobacteriaceae bacterium | reverse complement strand
GCGTCGCCAATCGTATTCCAAAAGGTCTCTTGCACCTGCTCTTCGAAATCAAATCCCTGACTGCGCAAAGCACCACGGAGTGCCTTCTGACTCGGAGCAGCGATTGCAGCATTGGCAATGTCTTTGACCTCAAGGTTACACTCCGTAAGGATCCCCTTTACTGTGGCTGCGACGAATCGATTATAGCCAAATTTGTTCTCAAATCCGCCAGGAAAAGATTTTAAATAGTCCTGCTCTTCGGTACGCCAAGTACCGAGAAATTCTTCGCTAATCGTGAACGTGCCTACAAGGTCTGCGATTACGTTTTGCGTGCCTACCACGATAGAAGCGCCGGCATCCCCATAATTCTGTTCTTGGAGCGTGTCGGGTTCGCCCATCCTGGAATCCCCTGCACACACCAAGAGAATCTCTTTTTCCTTGACCAGATCAAGCGCCGTAAGAAGAGCCGAGGTGCCGGCACGTAGGGAATCTGTAAAATCCATCGTCCGGAGTTCTTTTCTCGTGTCTAACACAGTAGCAACGGTAGCTGCCGCCTGCTTCTCTCGGTAAGGAGATGTAGTCGATGCAAAAAAAACGCCAGACAGATTTTTGGGGTTCATTTTGCCTAATGCGTCGACACTGGCATTTGTAGCCAATGTCACACTATCCTCATCGAAGCTCGCGATTGCGCGCTCTCCGCCAAGAGAAGGGGAGCCCCATTCCTTAGCTATTACATCTCGCGGTAGCCTGTAAGAGGGAACGTAAGACCCATACGACACAATTCCAACCATAACTGAAACTCCTACCTCTCTCTATTTCTCAATTCAACGCGCTCTCCGGGATACCTGCACGGGTGGTGCAGCCGTCGACCTGAAGGTTACAACCATTGACATATCCGGACGCCTTAGAAGCCAAGAAAACGCATGGCCACGCTACCTCCGACCCGGTTCCAAAGCGATTTAACGCGGTAGAACCGGCCGCTTTATCTTGAAGTTCTTGCGTGGGCCAGAGAACCTCCTTGACACCGGGGGTATCTATCGGTCCGGGTGATATACAATTTACGCGAATTCCGTACGTTGCCCACTCAATAGCTAGAGAGCGAGTCAGATTAATTACACCAGCTTTAGCCGCACCGTAATGCGACATTGTCGCAGAGCCAAATACACCTGCATCGGACGATATATTTATTATATTTCCGCCTGTCTTTTTCGCCATCATGACGGCCGCGACGGCCTTAGAAAACAGAAACGTACCATTCAGATTAATATCAACAATCGCAGCGAATCCATTTGCGGAAATCTCGTGCGCATGTGCCACAAAGTTAGCCCCAGCGTTGTTAATGAGGACGTCCAACCTACCCCATCTTTCGAGCGTCTGATTAACAACTGCGTCAATTTGATCAGCCTTCCTGACATCACAAACGGCAGTGTCCACGTGCCCACCCTCTGCTTTGATTCCCTCCGCCACTGGTCCCAAATGGTCCATTGTCCGGCTGGTAATCATTACTTTCGACTTGCGCCGGCAAAACTCGGACGCGATCTCAGCACCTATCCCAGTTCCGCCACCAGTAACAATGACAACTTTCCCCTCAACATCGAACGCGGTGTCACTCATTTAAATCCACTCCAGTTCAATCTTATTTGCCTAAATCATCCGAAAACTCGAAACCAATTCTCGCCGCCGTCTATGGTTCGAAGGACAATGCCATAGCCGCCTACGATCCATCCCGTTCGATCATCGAAGAAATCTACAGATCGGAGCCAAGTCGCAACGGGTACCCCCACTTGCCATTGCTTCCAATTTCCACCCTCGAGGCGCAATACACGACCCGCGGCACCTACCATCCAACCCGTATTACCGATCAAACAGGAAGCGTATAACGGTTCAGTAGCAAATAGACTTGCCTCCCGCCCATTTGCCGTGCCAGCATTCACGAATTTCCATGTCTCACCCCCATCAGACGTAACTGCAACCTTCCCCTCCAGACCGGACACCACCCCGTTTTGTGAATCAGAGAAAGAAATTCCAAAAAATGTAGGTAAGTTTAGGGCGTCCGTGATCCCCGATTGGCCAAGTAGACTATTCTGCTGTTCGACCCAACTCTCACCCCCATCAACGGTGCGGTAGATCTTGCCGAATTCCCCGGTTATCCAACCTCTATCCTTCTCTAAAAATTCAATGTCATAGAAAATCGGATCGACAAGAGCAAGTGTGGCATCCGCTCCCACGCCTTCAAGAGAAGGCTGAATATAGCCCAACTCCCAATTCTCGCCGCCATCTAACGTTTTCAGAAATGTAGCGCGATCCCCAGCGGCCCAGCCGTGATTTGTATCGACGAACGTGACACCGAAAATCGAGTCAACCATTCCGCTTTCCTGGCGATTCCAAGTACTGCCGCCGTCGGTCGTATGTAACAGCGCTCCATCCTGACCACTGATCCAACCGTTCCGCGGGTCCGGAAATGCGATGCTATAGAGAGCTACATCGGTACCGCTTTGCTTTGATTTCCAAGTTCGACCGCCGTCCAATGTCACTAGAATCTTGCCGCCGTAGCCGATCACAATCGCCTTGTCTTCAGAAATCGCCTGAACATCAAAAAATTTATCCGTCAACGAGAAAAGGCTAGAATTAAGGGGCACTTCCTCGGCACTCCGCTGGCAGGCAGACTGAATCAGAGAAAGCAATAAGAACACACAATAGGCAAAATTTCTTACCATTACCCACCCGACTCCGTTGGCTTCGCGATTTTATTTGTCTACTATCTTCTTCCTACCATTGCAATGTCACGAGTTGCCGTCTTTAACGTGCCTCCCTTACGTATTATGGCCGATTTGTTATAATCTGGCCCGCGGTTTATTGGACCGAATAGGACTCTACGGCGTTGAAAAGGAGAGAGTATGACCACAGCAAAGATAACATGGACGCAGATAGACGAGGCACCGGCACTCGCAACGTTCGCCCTTCTACCGGTCGTTCAGGCATTCACAAAGGACATGGGCATAGAAGTCGAACTCAGCGATATCTCTCTCGCCGGACGAATTATTGCGAATTTTCCGGACAATCTTACTGAAGGTCAAAAAATACCGGACCGGCTCACTGAATTGGGCGATATGGCAAAGACGCCAGAGGCCAACATCGTAAAACTTCCAAACATCAGCGCCACAATTCCTCAATTAAAGGAGGCAATCAAAGAGCTGCAACACAATGGTTACGACATACCAGATTATCCCGAAGAACCCAAGACAGACGAAGAGTTATTCCTCCAAAAACGTTTTTCCGTGGTGCTCGGGTCAGCCGTCAACCCTGTATTGCGCGAGGGAAATTCGGACCGACGGGCGGCCGCATCGGTGAAGAAATTTGCACAAAAGAACCCGCACAAAATGATGCAACA
>CAZSWX010000130.1:0-6328 GCA_964610865.1 uncultured Enterobacteriaceae bacterium | reverse complement strand
GCCAACTCCATTTTTGTCGAAGGCTATCTCACTACTCCGGGTCAACAAGCACAGGATGCCAGACGACTCGTAGAAAAAGCGGGGTTCGAAGTCGAGGACGAGGCCTCCTCAGGAGACACCTCCCATATTCCCACTACGCATGCGAGTTTGACAAACCCGGCTCGAGAAGCGGGTCAAAACGCTATCGAGACCCCGTGAGCCGAGCCTTTGGCGCCCAACTCTCGCGAACGCCTTCCGACTCTGCATAAAACCAATACGGGGGTGAGCCTCAATGTCACATTCATTGTCTTTTCTATGGATCTTGTCGACTTTCTTCCTTAGCCCTCAAGTTCATGCAGCAGAAACAAGCCAACAAGTCCGCTTTGGCCTGCAAGTTGCCCAACAAAATACCACGATCGCGGAACTCAAAGATGTTTGGCAGGAAGCGGAAATTCTCGGATTTGATACACTCTGGGTCAATGATCATCTCCTCCCCAGCGTCGGCCCACGCAACGGCGACAATTTTGAATCCTGGACGTTGCTCGGAGCCATGGCAGCGTGGACCTCCAAAATTCAAATAGGGTGCATGGTGACCAGCAACACCTTCCGCCACCCGTCGGTGTTGGCAAAAATGGCTGCCACGGTAGACCACATTAGCAACGGTCGTCTGATTTTGGGAATGGGGTCAGGTTGGTTCAAACGGGAGCATGAGGCCTACGGCATAGAATTTTCCACGATGCGCGGCAGGTCCAAGAGGCTTGACGAAGCCCTGCACGTGATCACGGAGCTTTGGAGTGCCGGCCCGACAGCGTCCTTCGCGGGTGAATTTTACTCGCTCGTGGATGCTCCATTCGCACCCAAACCAGTCCAGAGGCCGCTTCCCCCAATTATGATCGGCGGTATCGGCGAAAAGCTGACACTTCCTCTGGTGGCTAAATACGCCGCAATGTGGAATGTCCCATTTCTTTCTCCTGGGCAATTTGCACACAAAAATGATGTGCTGGAGCAGCATTGCCAAAAGATAGGCCGGGACTGCGCTGAGATAGAACGTTCTTATCTTGCCCCTCTGTATATAGATCCAGACCCGCAGACATTGAAACAAATATTAGACCGAACGATGCAGATCCGAAACATCAGTGAAGACGAAGCCCGTCAGACAATCTTAGCCGGTAGCCCTAGCGAAATTCGCACCCAATTGCAGGCGTACATAGACATTGGAGTAACCCATTTTATCTTCAATCTCCGGCGGCCCGGACTCTACGACCGAGACGCAATTCGCGTATTTGCTAGAGAGATCATGCCCACTTTGCGTTAAACGCCAGCCCCAATTCTATCGCCTTTTTAACGCTAACCTGAGCACCGGCCCCCTGGCCCAGCCGGCCTCTTCGAATTACCGTCAACAAAGAAACCTTCCGGTTGCGAGCATTATGACATTAAGCACCTTCACGTACACTCCGTTGAATTTTTTCCGGAGTAACGTTAACTGCATCGTGGGTGGTCAGTAATGTCGCTGAGCCTTACCCCCCAACGCCGCGCTCTGCTGCTTATGCTCCTGACGGCCCTCGTATGGGCGGGTCTATTTCCCACTGGGAAAGTAGCTCTGCGGACTATGCCACCGTTTACTTTTGCGGCGATTCGTCTCATCGTAGGAGCCGTTCTTCTTTTTGTGTATTTGCAACGTCGGACCGGCTCGAAAGAACAGCCCGTTTCTTGGACGCCAAGGCTCATCGGAAGCTTTTGTTTTCTCGGATTCACCGGATATATGTTATCCGTAGGTGGAAGCTATCAGGGTCTCCGCCTCACGACCGCCACCAGCGCCGCACTATTGAATGCCGCGTCCCCCATAGCTATTGCCGTACTGGCAGCTGTGTTTCTGAAAGAAAGACTCTCCGCCCAAATGTTGCTCGGCATCTCCATATCAACATTAGGGGTCATCGTCATTGTTGCGCGGGGCTCCTGGCGGGTGATGCTCGAACAGAATTATAATCTTGGAGATTTAATTATAATCGCCACCCTGTTCGCATGGGGGACATACACCATTTATGGGCGACACCTCATGCGCTCGGTCTCTCCGTTAGCAGCCACTACCTATGCCTACATAGCCGGCGCATCTTTTTTAGCTATTGCCGCCTGGTTTTGGGAGTGGGAATCACTGCAACTGAGCCGAGTGACCACGGAATCATGGCTCGCTGTGGCCTACCAAAGCACGCTTGGCACATTCGCACATTTTTGGTATTACCAGGCCGTCGAGATCCTTGGTCCCAGCCGAGCCGGTGTCTTCATTAACTTGGTACCAGTTCTCGCCATCATCATCGCTTATTTCGTTCTGGATGAGTCCCTGACCGCCCCACACATTTTTGGCGGCCTCGTTGTCTTGATCGGCGTTGCCGTGGCGGCACGGCGATGACCGCGACTTTGGCTATCCGGCCGACCCAATAATATTCTCCTCGTCAGGCAACCTCCGGTCGCGGCTGGATTGTCCACTCACCGGTTTTGCTCAAACTGATACAGCTAGGTTCTCGGTCGGTGGGCAAGTCAGCAGAAGATTCGGTCGCCTTTTTAAAAGCGGCATGGCCAGCAAGCCCTAAAGAACGAAGAATAGGCTCGTACACTTTCTCGCGGTGTATATTGGCACTGTAGATTTTCGTCCGTAAAACTGCCCTAAGGTACGATCTACCGTTAGGAATAAATCGAAGCGCCGGCATCTCAAAACCGAGAAAGACCTTGTTCAATGTCTCAAAGGCAAGCGAAGGGAAATATCGCATGTAGCTCTGCACGATTTTTAAAAATAGTCCGTGGTGGGCAATTTCGTCCTGCCCGACCATGCGAAATGCTTCGGATGCCCCCACTTCAGAACCGCGGGCCTGCTCTTCCTGTGTCGGAAGGATTGGGAGACCATATTCAACACGGATACGCATTCGCGTTTCTTGATAATTAAAGTAAGTTGCCCTCTCCTGCACCATGGCGTACGTTGCGCTTCCCAAAGGTGTGTCGAGACCGGCGTGCTGCTGAGGGGTCCATTTTTGCTGCTGAACTTCAGCAAGGAAGGCCTCAATCTCTGCGTCAGTGCGTACACCGGAACTCTTCAGCACGAGCTCCCACGCAGTGCCGTGGCGGGCTTCTTCTGCCCCCCATTGGAGCTGCATCCGTCGCCGGGTTCTATCCTTTGTGAAGAGTTCAAGACCCGCTAGGACATAGTCAGCAACGTACTCCTCAATCGCCAAAAACCCTTCGATCAGGCTGACCGTATCTGGCGTCAGCTTCGGGCCCAATTGCTCCGTTTCCGTAAGAGAGAAATCGTGCCACGGAGACCAGTTTCTGGTTTTCATCGCGCGGTCGAAATATTCTACATAATGGCCGAGCACTTCTTGCTCGAGCGCACTCTGCTTCGCGCCTGGTGTCCACGGAACATCCAATATTTCGGGTCGTCTAGGGGAGTTGGCTGTATGATCTCTTTGTGACATGAGTGAGTGTTAGACTATACCATTCCCTGCGTTTGTCACCTACGTATACGCCAAAGAACAAAAAACTGCCTTTTTCTTTCACCGTCTACATGTGGTATAGCATATCCCTGTAGAACTTATCGGAGGAGGCAAACATGGGAATAGAAGTCGTTGAGCTGCATCACCATGGTATACGTATCGGCAATACTGAGAGCGACGCTAAAAAGGCACATGCGTTTTATTCCGGTGTCTTGGGATTAGAGGCGGACCCTTCACGGCCGAATATTCCGTCAATTCCGGGTTATTGGATGTACGTGGGCGAAGGAAAGAACACGACACAAATTCATCTAATGGGCGCCAAAGGAAAATCCCCTATGGCACGAACCAAAAAAGAGGACCCCACTCACCCCCACGTCGCCCTGGCGGTAAAAGACATCAAAGCCGCCCGCAAAGAGTTAGATAAACAAGGCGTGTGGTACTGGAGCATTCAGGGGCTGGTCGGAGCCAACTCAGACCAGGTATTTGTGCGCGACCCGTTCGACAATGTTATCGAACTGCACCAGGTTGGAACGTGCACGTGCAATAAAGTCATGCTAAGACCAGCCAAAAAAAATGGCCGGCCCGCAAAGCGAGCGGCCACCAAGAAAAGGGCGAAAGCAACCAAGAAATAAAGTAAATTGAGGCCTACATGACCGAAACATACAGCGAACGACTACTCTCTGCAGACTCACACATCGTCGAGCCGTCCGACCTATGGGTTACGAGGATGGACCAACAGTGGAGGGTCAAGGCCCCCCGCATTGAGGCGATGGGAGATGAAGGTGAGTATATTGTGATAGACGGCCTGAGACCGCGACCCCTGGCTTTCGAAGGCCCAATGCAAGATCTAAAGGCACGGGGTATGGAAATCCCCTCACCCAAGGGGTTCAAGTATTCAGACAACCGGCCGGGGAGCTGGGACCCGCACGAGCGCCTGAAGGACCAGGACCTGGACGGGGTTTCTGGCGAGGTCATTTATCCTGGTGTTGGACTGACGTTGGTCCGCGCCCCAGATGCAGAATATCTCTATGCGTGTTGCCGCGCATACAACGACTGGCGTGCCGAATACTGTTCCGCGTACCCGGATCGGCTGAAGGGGGTTGGCATGATTCCCTGTAGAGGCCCCATAACGTGGGCAATCAAAGAAGCAGAGCGCTGCGCAAAACTTGGGCTCGTTAGCATCATGCTCCCTGCATGGGTCGACGATAGGCCCTACAATCTACCCGATTGGGATCCCCTTTGGGCAGCCTTGCAAGACATGGGTGTTGTCGCAAGCATCCACATTGGGGGGCGAGACCCCTTTGGACGTGCGCATGGACCCGGGGCAGGTGGTATAATCATAGGCATTGTAAAATTTGAGATGAACGACACTTTACAACAGTTAATATGGGGCGGCGCTCCGGTACGGTTTCCCAAGCTAAAGTGGGCCCTAGTCGAAAGCGGAATTGGATGGATCGGCGCAGCTCTTGGCTTTATGGACCATTGGTGGAACGATCACAAGGGTTGGATGGAACCGCGGTTACCTGAGGCCCCGAGTACTTACTTCCACCGCCAATTCTACGCGACATTCGAAGACGATCGTGCGGGCGTGCTGACACGGGAACTGCTGGGCGTCGAAAACCTAATGTGGGGATCGGATTATCCTCACACTGAAGGTGTGTGGCCGTTTTCCAGGCGACAGGTGGCACACAATTTTTCCGACGTAGGCGATGAGGACACGAGGATGATAGTCCACGACAATTGTGTCAGGCTCTACGGGTTCCCGGAGGCCTAGTAAGCAACGATAAACTTCTACTATAAATTCGTGTTTGCGGGACTCTTTGCTGTTTAGAGATAGGATACCTTTGCTATTTTAGCATGAGTTTACAAGGCGAGCCGCTTGTAACAAAGCCTAACTGAACTCCCAAGGGAGAGCGTACTTCTTTTTGCTGTTGCAGCTTTTACAAGCAACAACCACATTCCCCTTGATAGATTTGCCGCCACGAACCAAGGGGATAAGATGGTCCATCGTGAGGTCCCCGGGGGAGAACGTCTCTTCGCAGTAATGGCATCGACCGTCCGCACGCTTTCGCTGCCACCAGGCCGTTCGTCGCAAATCCCTGGCGCGATTTTTCTCTCGTTGTATTTCCGACGAAGAGACGTCCGAGAGAAACGTCTCTTTCGCAGGGGTGCGACCCACTTGCCTTCTCCCTCATAGGTTTGCGGGCAGGGTACCACGCGTACACCTAGTTAGAAAGGCTCAGAGAAGAAGAATCCGTTCAAACTCGTAGTGCAGGCCATCAACAGGCAGATCCTACCCATGTGTCAAAGGCCGGGTATACCAGAAGATGCCCTAATGA
Source organism: uncultured Enterobacteriaceae bacterium (assembly GCA_964610865.1). Taxonomy (GTDB): domain Bacteria; phylum Desulfobacterota; class Binatia; order Bin18; family Bin18; genus Bin18. Next base: position 528 of record CAZSWX010000130.1, on the reverse strand, counting down.
GAACCTTCATGGTGATCGTGGCTAGGCGTCTCAGGAGAAGACATCGTTTTGCCCTTCAGGCCAGACGAGTCAGCCTGCCTTTCGGATTCTGCGCCCGCGCCCTCACCGGTATGCTCGCCCTGGGGCGTGGCCGCCTTTTCCACCGCCGTCTTATTGTGGGCCGGATCATGACCGTGATGGTCTGCAAATACCAATGACTGACCCATCCCTATTAAAAAAGAACTGGCAATGACAAGAAAACTCTTTTTCCCTTGCACGATAATACTCCTCTCGAAAACTACGTCAGTAATACATTTAGACAGGCATTCTCCTGCTAGTCGGACTCTGGCCGTCACCCACCAGCAGGAGAATCCAAAAGAGGAAGTGTAAGACGCTCTGGCAAACACCCATCCACTCTCACAAAGACACGCCGACCCAGAGTCCGTTAATCGGTAGGCGACTTCATAAGTTCTTTTGCAAGATCGTTTGTCGCTACTACCGTCTTCTTGTAGATGTGCGTTTCCCAAATAGCCTCATGCTCACCTTCAC
>CAZSWX010000129.1:0-6340 GCA_964610865.1 uncultured Enterobacteriaceae bacterium | reverse complement strand
TCTCTGTAGTACTCTTTTATACGATCCAACTCATCCAATTCGCCGAATAAATGCGAAAATTGCGCATCCAACACGTCGGCCACGGTCGTCGTCTTATTAACCGCAAGGCTGATTATCTCGGCAATGGTCTGTTTTCTGGGGAATCGTCGCGCCTTCTTGTCTAAGCCGAATCGTGTCCTGATCAAGTTAATTGCGTCTTCCGAATCACCCCGGTCCAAGATAGTGAACGCATTAGAAAACTTCAGCAGGCCCGCGTAGCGACGAAGTACCGTGTTTGCAAAGGAATGAAATGTTCCACCAGTAACCCGGTCACAACGTCCCTCCATTAGCGCTTCCGCTCGATGAATCATTTCTTCCGCGGCCCTACGAGTGAAGGTCAACAACAGCATAGAATCGGGAGCGACTCCTTCCTCGATCATCCGCGCAACTCGAAAAACGAGCGTCCGCGTCTTGCCGCTTCCGGCGCCGGCCAACACAAGAATAGGACCGTTGCGCGTAGTCGCGGCCTGATACTGGCTGGTGTTCAGTTCCTGTTTGTAGTCAATACAAAAATCGGGAGTGTTACCCCCTCCGTCAGACCGCAGAACATACTTTAAGGGACGATTTTCATCACGTTCCACGCAACACCCCAATGCACCAAGAGTCGTTCTAATGTAACCGAAAAATGATCTATCGTCGCCCCCGAATCAACCTTCTACTTTCCCTCGGAATTACCGCCTAAACGCGCTGACACCGTCACGGCACTCTGGTATATTTCGAACCGTGCCACCAAAGAAACAACATCTGAATCTTCGGGGGGTCAAGTGCCCGCTGAACTGGGCGAAGGCAAAGGTAAGGCTCGAATATCTGTTGGATGGCGACCAACTCGAGTTAGTAATTGATGACCCCAAAGGAAGACGAGATATCCCGCGCGCAGCAGAGGCGGAGGGTTACGCTGTTGTTGAAGTAAGTAAACTGAATAATGTCGGAGATCACGCGACCTGGAAAATGGTTATCGAGAAGTGAATCATGGCTTGTGCAGCGAACACATACTTAGTCAAACACTTTTTCCCCGGTAGAAAAAGCTAACCATACGATCGCGCCAAATACATACAATCCAGCAGCAATCGAAAATACCACAGTCCAGGATCCGGTGTTGTCTAAAATATATCCGGTGAGTACGACACCAAGAATGCCGGGCAACGTGCCTGCGGTGTTCGTAAGTCCGAGTAGGACACCGGCATAGCGTGGTCCTATATCCAGGTGGTTTACCGCGAAACCGGAGAGGGCAAAGGCTCCAAATCCAAGGATACAGCATAGATACACGATGGCATGGCCAGCGGAGGATACCCCACCGATAAGAAGAAGAAAAATGGCGGGCACGAAGAACCCTATACTCTGCATCGTTTTTCGCACAAACGTAGTCGAATATCCACGACGAAGCATATCGTCGGCAATCCAAGCGGAAACATTCGCCATCAGAAACATTGCCAGCCAGGGGAGCACGGCATAGACGCCGACTTGGTTGATGTTGACACCAAGAGCCTGATTAAAATACGTGGGCAACCAGGTGAGGATGATGTAAAAGCCCCAATTAGAGCAAAAATGGTTGATGATAATCGCCCAGACTTCCCGTCTTGAGAGTAACTGTGCCCAAGGAATGCTATCATTGGTCTGCGGAGCAGCTGTATTCTCTCGAATTTGCGCCAGTTCGGAGGCGCTGATACTCGGGTGTGCCTCAGGTGCATTCGTGACTCGAAAATGCCAAAAAAAATACCATAGAAAACCGAGCCCTCCGAACAGGTAAAACACCCAGGGCCACCCCAGCGTCACAACAATAACCGGCGTGAGTAACAAGGCGGCCACCGTTCCAAGAGAGATACCGCTCACATTCAAGGCGGCCGAACGTGCCCGCTCGCCGGTCGGGACCCACCGAGCGAATAGGTTGTAAATCGCGGGGAACGCTACGCCTTCTCCCAAGCCCATACCAACACGCACAAAAAAAAGGGCAGCGAAAGAAATCGCAGCCGCCGGCGGGGTAATTAAGGTGAAAAAGGACCATAAGAGTACTCCGGCGCCGAGTACTACCTTTCCCCCATACCGATCAGCAAGCCAGCCACCGAGAATTTGCGTGGCCAAATACCCATAAAAAAAAGAGGAAAGAACGACACCTTGAGTCGTTTGGTCCCAATCAAATTCGGCAGCCATCGGAATAATGGCAACGGAAATATTGACCCTGTCGATATAACAAACAAAGGTACTCAAGAAGCACAACCCGACCAGCGTGAACCGCCGAGGCCAGTATCGAAAGAGATTAATTATGATCGGCATAAATGCACATTCTCTTTGGCGCTACGGGCCAGTCCAGACATCCCCTTAACGAAATAATCGCCTTGACGGTACGAAAAATTTTCGGTCCCTCAGACAACCACCGCGGAGTGGCAACGTCGGGACCCCGTCTTTTGTTGTTGTCGGGCAAGACTCCTTTTACACTTTCACTTGCGCCCAGCGCCCATTATACCAACTCCACAAAAAAAGCATCGACTGGAGACTCCGATACACAATGTTCGCGCCCCAAATGACCAACAGGCCAAAACCCCACATAGATTGTAAAACGAAAGCGACCGGTAAGAATAGGCACCATTGCATGGCCAAGGAAATCACCATGACCCTGTGACTGTGACCGGCCCCTAAATGAGCATTCATCAGCACGACCCCTAACGCCTCAACCGCCATTGTCCCGGCAGTCAACTGAAGAGGCAGCCTGGCCAGCATCAGTACCGCCGGGTCCTGTAAAAAAAGCTTCAAAAACGCATCAGGGAAAAAAACCGCTGGGAGGGCCGAAGCCCCTACCAAACACATCGCAAACACCATCACATACCAGCCCCAAGAGCGAGCCTCTACAACATTTCCAGAGCCAAGCGCGTGTCCGACGAAAGACGCCGCCGCGAGTCCGAAGCCGTTTGTGATTAGAAGCCAGAGTAACAACAGGTGCGACAATACGTGTCCGGCCGCTAGCTCCGCCGTACCAATATTTCCGAGAATCCAGAAAAAAACCATCATACCACCAGCGAAGAAAAAGTGCTGAACTCCAGCCGGCACCGAAATCCGGAGTAAGGTGAGCAGGGTATCCCAATCAGGCAAACGTGCGAGAAAGCCACCAATTCGAGCGTAACGTACAGCCGTCAGTAAATACGCTATAGCGCCTACGTAAAGAGCGATCGTTGTACCGATACCCGCGCCACGTACGCCCATCGCCGGGAAACCAAGATTGCCGAAAATTAGTGCCCAATTTAGTATTATATTCGTCACGTTCATCAGTATTATCGTCCGCATATAGAACTTGGAGCGATCTACAGCATTCCAATACCCACGGAAAACAAAGTTTGTGCCTAGCGCTACAAGACCAACTAACCGCGCTTGCAAGTAAACCGTACCGTTTGACGCAACATCGGGATCAGCGGTTAATAACGGGAAGAAAAAGGGCGCAAGATATGCCAATGCTATTGATGTTGGAATACCAAAAACCAAAACGAGTAAGAGTCCTCCGTTCAAGGGAATTGCAATCTCTTCGGATCGCCCGGCTCCGAACCACCGCGCCGATGTTGCCTGGACTCCTGTCGCTAAGCCGATAACGAAGGCCCCACAAGTAAACGCGGTAAATTGTGCCAGACCGACTGAGGCTAATGCCGTCGTACCGAGTGTACCTAACATTGCCGTGTCCACCAAATTCATGACGTTTTGAGAGACCATCCCGCCCACGATCGGGAGTGCGAGATTGAGGGTCCGACGCCAGCGGGTCATTAGGTAATGCTCTCCGGAAGGACCATGCTTTGTCAGAAGTCTGCGCCTCGCTTCGCCGCGAGATACCACGGGACCGGCTCGCACACTGCTCTCCCGTGGAACCGCTTTCCGACGAGATGCAACACCCGTTCAACCCCGGCCGACAAAAGGCATCTTAGTAGCTAGTATTGTCATAAATTGGACGTTCGCATCCAAAGGCAGTTCGGCCATGTAAACGACCGCTTGGGCTACCCGACGCACGTCGAACGTCGGTTCAGCCATTATGCGACCGTCGGCCTGAGGAACACCCTTTTCCATCACTACGGTCATTTCTGTTTGGGCATTGCCGATGTCTATCTGACCGCAGGCGATATTATACTTTCGCCCGTCCAATGACGTAGATTTGGTCAGACCTGTCATGGCGTGCTTGGTCGATGTATAAGGTGCTGAGTTTGGTCGTGGAGCGTGGGCAGATATAGAACCGTTGTTTACAATTCTGCCGCCCTTAGGTTTCTGATTTTTCATCAATTTGAAAGCCTGTTGTGTACACAGAAAAGCGCCGGTCAGGTTCACATCAACCACGGCCTTCCACTGCTCGAGCGTAAGGTCCTCAAGAAGAATCGGCGGCGCTCCCATGCCCGCATTGTTGAATAGTAAGTCTAACCTTTCGTGCCACTTCCCGATTTTTACAAAGAGTTCGTAAACGGCGTGTGCGTCGGCCAGATCCGCCGGGATCACTAATACGCGGCCAGGCTCACCTATTTCTTCGGCAGTCGCGTGTAGAAGCTCTACCCTACGCCCGGTGAGTACGACATCGTAGCCGGCCTCAGCCAGGGCCAGCGACGTTGCCTTCCCTATCCCGGTCCCAGCCCCGGTTATGAGCGCAATCTTTGGTTTTACGGACATAAGATTATATCCTTTCGCCGGACAAAGTTGAGGGCAACGAGTAGGACTTACGGAGGCCTTTTCCTCAGGCTCACTCGGAAAACGAGTCTAGTATCTTGTTCCTGTAATGTTGCCGTTGTTCTTCCGAAGTCCCGGTGTTCGGAACGGCAAGAATAATGGTGTCCAGCAGCCCCTTCCGCTCGTTTAACCGACCCTGTACCCGGTCAATAGGACCGACTGCGCAAAAAGCATCTATCAACTCGCGAGGAATTAAATCCAGTCCTTCGGTTTTTTCACCGGCATCCCCGAGCTCCCGAACTCGGCACACCGTTTCTGAGAACCCATGGGCCGCAAATATTTCATCGTAAGCACCCGCCCAAATGCTAAAAAGCATCGCGCCGGCTGCTATGCGATACGCCGTAGCCAAATCCTGTTCTATGATGACAAAACATTGGCCCAAAACCTCAACGTCGGAACGATCCCGCCCCGCCCTATCGAGACCCGTCTTTAATGGCGGCAAAATTTTCTCCCGGACGTGCCGGGAGGAAAACAGCGGGTTCCCGATTAATCCATCACACAGCTCCCCCGCCATCGCGGTCATCCGGGGCTTCACTGCGGCTATGTAAATCGGCACGCGCGCACGCGTGGGCCGAATCGGCCGGACGAAAAAATTCTTCGCATCAATATGGTAGAACGTCCCCTTATACTCCAGTTTCCCGCCATCCCCTATTTTATCCATGACTAGCCGCAGAACTTGAACGTATTCCCGCATCTGGCTCACAGGTTTCCCTGCGTCTCTGCCCGCATACCAGTTATTGTTCCGGTGCTGGTCCGCCGCCCCCAGACCAAGAATGAATCTGCCGCCAGCGAGCACGTCCAAGTCCAACGCTTGAAGAGCAAGCATTACGGGGCTGTGGTTGAAAGCCAAAACCACGCCGGCGCCGATCTTTATTGTAGAAGTGCTAGGCGCGACTCCCGCGAGTGGAATCAACGCTGAATTCGTCAGTTCTGCCTGCCAAAGCGAATCAAAGCCTGCCGATTCGTATTTGCGAGCCCAGTCGACCATCTCATTGTGGCTGGAGGCGGCGAGAAACATGGCGTAACGCATGGAATTTTCTTTTCTCTAACCCGAATCTATCTGGGTTTACTGAAAATTAGTCTTCCGGCTCGTGCCTGCCCCAATGATCAAAATGAGTGACCTCGGGTGCTGGACGACGGCTAACGGGCCCAAATTTACCACTCGGATAACCAATGGGAATAGTAGCCACGACCCCATATTCGAGCGGGATACCGAGGCGCTCTTGCAACTCATCTTCAAACATCTGATGCATTGTTGTAAGGCTAGCACCGAGCCCTAGGCCCCGACAGGCCAACAATATATTTTGGACACAAGGATACAAGGACCCGTACGACGGGGGGGCTTTCCCTTCTCGCATTTTGGGCGCGATCGCAAACGGCCAATCACGCTTTCCACAAACTAGTAGCAAGACAGGGGCTTCGTGCATGTGTTCGGCGAGATGAATAGCCGCTCTCGCCGTCTTGGCCAACTGAGACTTGTCTTCTTCTTTTGGTTTAAGGGCGTCCCCAAAACGATCAACTATTGCCTTATGGTAACGCGCCTGGAAAAAACTTTTGTTTTCCCGGTCCTGAAGCACAACGAACGCCCAAGCCTGCAGATTCATTCCGCTCGGTG
>CAZSWX010000128.1:0-6346 GCA_964610865.1 uncultured Enterobacteriaceae bacterium | reverse complement strand
TTCCAGAATACCCTGCCCGGCCCCAATAATTCAGGGCTCTTCAACAACATGAACACAGGGAAATTGCCGATAACCCTGAACCTTTCGAAGGGTGATGCCCGTGATGTGATTCTTGATTTAGTAAAATGGGCGGACGTTGTGACCGAGTCCTTTTCCCCGAAAGCTATGCGCGAGTGGGGCTTCGACTACGATTCGTTGAAACAGGTTAAGCCAGAAATCATTATGCTGAGCACGTGCCTGATGGGCCAGACCGGTCCTCACTCCCATTTTGCGGGCTTCGGCAATTTAGCCGCTGCAGTCTCAGGATTTTTCGACCCTACGGGGTGGCCGGACAGGGAACCGGCGGGCCCGTTTGGGGCATACACTGACTACATTGCCCCTTGGTATAACGCCGCAGCGATTCTAGCTGCACTAGAACATAAGCACCAAACCGGAAGTGGCCAACATATTGACCTTTCGCAGGCCGAAGCTTCCCTACATTTTTTAGCGCCGTTCCTTCTCGACCAGACAGTGAACGGGAGAACGCAAAGCCGGAACGGGAACCGCGATCTAAACTACGCGCCACATGGCGTCTATGAGTCTAGTGGTGAAGACCGTTGGATAGCCATCGGGATCGAGACGGATGACCAATGGCGGCACCTTTGCGAAGCAATTGACAGGCCTGACTTGGGCAAAGACGAACGTTTCGCCAAAGTGGAAGGACGACGAGCGCACCAAGACGAACTCGACGATGCGATTAGCGCCTGGACTCGCCGACACAACCCGCACGAGGGAGAAGAACGCTTACAATCACAAAATGTCCCCGCAAGCGCCGTTGAAACGATGAACGAACTTTATGAAGATAGACAATTAAAACACCGTGACCACTTTGTTGAGCTCGATCACCCGGACTTCGGAAAGACAACCGTCGAAGGTTCTCGTTTCAAATTTTCGCGAACGCCGGCAGAGATTACCGGGTCTGCGCCAACTCTTGGGCGAGAAAACCAGAATGTACTGCAAAATATCTTGGGATATGACGAAGAAAAGATAACGAAGCTGGTCGTAGCGGAGGTGTTGGAATAATCTTCGACCCTCGATTGTAGTTACTCACCGGCAGTAGGTAACACGTACCTACTGTCGACACATTTTTTGTGGGTATGGAGGCGGCGGGAATTGAACCCGCGTCCGAGAGTAGTCTACTCAAGGCGTCTACATTGCGTATCTCATAATTTAGTCTCGTCCAGTGGACTCCTACGAGCAAGATTCCGATGGACCAGCTAAGGAAAAGTTTCGGCCAGTCGTCCCTCAGCACGACGCCAAGCCTATCCCGATTTATATCGTCTTATTCAATCCTACGGGCTCGGACCGGTAAGACGCAAGCCGCACTAGGCAGCTAGAGCGTAATCAAAATCATCTGCAGTTAAATAGCAGCCTGTCCGTTTTACGGGCGGGACAGCACCCCGGCATGCAACCCTGGCTTTCTAGCCCACGTCGAAACCAGATCGCCCCCTTTCATCAGTACTACGCTAACCGCGTCTTTGGTTCATCGCCCGTTCCACATCGCGCTTCATTTCGCGTTCACGAATTGCCGCTCTCTTGTCGTACGTGCGTTTGCCCTTGGCTAGGGCCAGTTCAACCTTCACACGGCCTTTCTTAAAGTATAACTGCAAAGGAACAAGGGTCAACCCTTGTTCGCGGGTCTTGCCCATTAACCGCATCACTTCCCGCTTATGTAATAATAGCTTTCTTCTACGGTTAGGGTCCGGCTTGAAATAATACGCCGGTTTGTAATCACTTATGTGGGCATTCACCAGAAAGGCCTCACCGTGGTCGATTCGGCCGTAACTATCTTTCAGATTCGCCCTACCGTCCCGTAAGGACTTAACCTCACTACCCTTCAGGACTATCCCAGCTTCGATTGTCTCGTTTATGACATAGTTATAGCGTGCTTTTTTGTTGGTACAAATAATCCTTTCGCCAACTTTTTGTTTGGACATACGGGAGCACACCACACACAATAGCCTGCCAAAGGACAGACCTTTTCGCGTGCTACACTTGAAATCTTTTTCCTGTGTAATTTACGTTACCAGACAGTTGTCTATAAGGCGAACATCCCCGATCCATACTGCAATTGCTAAACGAGCAGGGCCGGACACTTCGTCAACATCCAGCAGCGTTCTAGGGTCGCACAGGGATACATATTCAATCTTTAGAGCCTTATCAGCCGTTAATGTATCCCGAACACAAGCGAGCAAGGCTCGAGCCTCACGCTGCCCCTGAGCTGCGAGCTGCTGTGCAGCTGAGAGAGCTGCGAAAAGACGGAGGCTCGATTCTCTTTGCGCTTCGCTTAAACGTGCGTTCCTGGAGCTCATTGCCAGTCCGTCTGGTTCACGGACGGTGGGCATGACTACAATCTCAACGTCGAAATTCAAGTCCTCGACCATCCGGCGAATTACCGTACACTGCTGAAAATCCTTCTCTCCAAAAACAGCATAGTGCGGTTTAACCATATTGAACAACTTCGCGACAACCGTCGTCACTCCTTTGAAGTGGCCGGGCCGAACCGCACCGCATAACGGTTTGGCCGTCTCAGAGACCTCTACGCTGGATTGGAACCCGACAGGGTAGAGGTCTTTTGCACTAGGCATGAACAAGACCTGCGTCTCTAAGTCTTTCAACAAACGCACATCTTTTTCTTTATCGTGGGGATATGCATCATAATCCGTCGACTGATTGAACTGCATCGGATTGACAAAGATCGAAACGACAACATGTGTGCCAACTTCACGAGCCCGCCGCACTAAGCTCAAGTGCCCTTCGTGCAGGAATCCCATCGTCGGCACGAACGCCACTGTTTGGCCCGCACGTCTCCGCTCATCCGACCACCGCTGCATCTCCGCCACCGTCTCTATCGTCCTCACAACATTTATTCCTCAGCCTTCCGTACCTTCAATGAAAAGAGTGTTCCTCTGCCGGGAACACTTCCCCCTGCACTTCCTTAATATAAGCACAGACGGCGGCAGAGATTACGGCCTTAAGGTCGGCGTATCGTTTTACAAATTTCGGAGAGAACTCATCAGACAGGCCCAACAGATCATGCATCACCAAAATTTGACCGTCACAGTGCCGGCCGGCACCAATGCCAATTGTGGGTATGGGTAATAATTCAGTAATCTCCGCAGCCAAGTCCATTGGAACGCCCTCTAATACTACTGCAAAGGCCCCGGCATTCGTGACGGCCTCCGCATCTTCGATCAGTCTGTCACGCGCTCCTGGTTCCTTCCCTGCCTTCTTACCTTGTACTTTGAAACCGCCCATTCGATGTACGGACTGCGGTGTCAACCCTATATGTGCCATGACGGGAATATCCACGTTTACTATGGCCCTCATCACACGTGCGATGTTGACACCGCCTTCCAGCTTTACCGCCTGGGCCCCGCCCTCTTTCAACAGGCGACCAGCGTTGGAAATTGCGTCACAGATTCCAGCTTGATACGACAAGAACGGCATATCACCAACGACAAGCGCTCTAGGTCCCGCCCTCGAAACTAGTCTAGTATGGTACACCATGTCATCCATCGACACGGGCAATGTGGTCTCCGCTCCCTGGACCGTCGTACCTAAAGAATCTCCCACCAACAGGAAATCGATTCCGCACTGGTCTAGTATGCGTGCGAACGGATAGTCGTAGGCGGTAAGCGCTGTAATTTTTTGCCCTGAATTCTTGAGCTTTTGCAGCTCCGGAACAGACACCTTCTTCGTACGATCGCGCATATCTTCCCCCTCATTATAACTCCAAATGCTCGGAAGATACTCTGGACGCGGAGCGCACTCACTTAGGAACAGGGGCACGGTCGCTTATTTCTCAACGCTACCCCATCAATGCTCCGTCTTGGTCCTAAACATCAGATCCAAGCGGTTCTTCTTATTCTGTAAAGCAAAGCGCACGTTTCGGGTCGGCCATTTAACCGCCAAAGTCTTTAGCAACGGTACTGCTTTACAGAGCGTCAGGCTATGGGCGTGCTGATAGCATATAAGTTTGAATATTGTCTAGTATCTTCGGTATTTTCTTTCAACCGACCTATCTTCTTGCTACACTCCAGCCATGACATTTAAGCGTCCAGCAGACCAAATCGGCCAGTACTTATTCGTCGGCATCCCGCAGCCACAACTAGATAATGCGACTAAGGAGAAACTTTTCGACCTACGGCCCGGCGGAGTTATTTTGTTCAACAGAAATTATCGGGACCCCGACACCCTCCGAACTCTCTGTGCAGATCTTCACGAACTTCGTGCAGAAGACTCCTTGTGGATCGCTATTGACCATGAGGGTGGCCGCGTCGATCGACTTTCTCCCCCATTTACCCGTTTTCCGGCAGCGCGCGCGGTTGGGCGAACGGAAGATGTCCACTTGGCATACAGTGTGGGTAACGCCCTAGGAAAAGAACTACGTTGGGCCGGAATAGATATAGACTTCGCTCCTGTTCTCGACGTGCTAACTGGCGCACACAATACCGTTATAGGCGACCGCGCATTCGGCAGTGATCCTTCTAAAGTAGCGGCCTTCGGGGCCGCGACCGCTATGGGCTTACATGATGCCGGTTTGCTTCCTTGCGGAAAGCACTTTCCCGGCCACGGTGCAACAAATGTCGACTCACACCTGGACTTGCCTCACGATCAAAGAGAGAGAGAGGTCCTCATGAAGACTGATATTCCCCCATTCAAAGCAGTGATCGACCAGGGAATCGAGTTGCTCATGACAGCACACGTCGAATACACGTCCTTAGACCCTACTCGCCCCGCGTCTCTTTCTTCGTCAATTATGAACAATCTGCTTCGGCGTGAATTAGGGTACACCGGTCTGATCCTATCCGACGACCTGGAAATGGGGGCGATCGTCAACTACTCGTCGCCAGAACAGGCCGCGGTTGAAGCGCTTGTCTCAGGCGCCGACATGCTTCTCGTATGTCAGAACTTAGACCAGGCCATAAGCATTCGAAACGCCTGCCAGGAGGCTGTCAACCGAAACGTGATACCACTCGGCTGCCTTCGTACCGCGCAAAGCCGGATCTGCCGTATCAAGGATAAGCGCCGCAACGTGGAAACAGACTGGGAACCAGGCAACACGGACCATCAGAGCCTCATTCAAGATGTGAAACGCGGTTTCATTGCTGCCCCTTCCTGCGGCTAGGAGAGTCCCATTATACGCGGTAGCGATTTCGAAAAAGGCGCTCTCGCAATGCCATTTTCTGTAATGATCGCCGTGACAAGGTCAGTCGGCGTAACGTCGAATGCCGGATGTTCGACACGAACATCCGAGGGAGCAATTCTATGCCCCGCAAGATGTGTAATTTCTCTAGCAGCGCGTTGCTCGATTGCTATCTCTGCACCCGAGGCGCAGTCCAAGTCGATCGAGGTCGTAGGCGCCGCAACATAAAATGGAATGGCATGCCGCGCAGCTAGTACCGCCGAGGTGTATGTGCCGATCTTGTTCGCGACATCACCGTTCGCTGCGGTCCTATCCGTCCCGACAATGACGCAGTCAACGACGCCTTTCTGCATAAAATACCCGATCATATTGTCAGTAATCAGTGTCATAGGAATCTGTTCCTGTGTCAGCTCCCAAGCGGTCAAACGGGACCCTTGCAGGTATGGACGCGTTTCCGGCACCCAAACAGACACACGGTTGCGCCTTTGCGCCGCAGCCCGAATGATGCCCAGCGCTGTTCCGTATCCTGCCGTAGCTAACGCACCAGCATTGCAATGGGTTAAAATCCTTGCACCCTCTGGTATCAAAGTCGCCCCGTGCCGCCCCAAGGATCTATTCGTGCGAAGGTCTTCTTTATAGATCTTGAGAGCCTCTCGCTCCAGCGCACGCAACACAAACTCTCGCCCCCGTGGGCGGGCTTTTCCGAAACTCGCACGCATACGATTAATGGCCCAAAAAAGGTTCACTGCCGTCGGGCGTGTTCCTTCAAACACTTTGCACAGACGGTCAAATTCTCCTGCCTCCGCTCCGCGCTTGAGTTGCCTTACGCCGAGAGCTATTCCCATAGCCGCGGCGACACCGATCGCGGGAGCCCCTCTGATGACCATGTCTTTTATGGCTTTTGCTACACCCCGGTAGTCTTTGTATTCTCTATAACGTTTATGCTGGGGTAGAAGCCGCTGATCGAGCATCACGACCTTACCGTGCTGCCAATCTATCGTGAAAAATTTGGATTTGGCCATTTGTGTTAACCGACTACGTTTCGGATCAACAACTTAAGTTACTACCACTATTCTAGAAGTTTGGTCCCGGAAGAAGCATTCCAAGTGGCGACTTTACGATTGTCCATCGCGTTTTCTACCGTTAATTTTTCCAAAC
>CAZSWX010000127.1:485-6348 GCA_964610865.1 uncultured Enterobacteriaceae bacterium | reverse complement strand
GACAAGGTGAGACGGAATAGGGTATCGGCGTCAGCCGGAACGTTCTCGATCGGGTAATGATCCAAATAGGTCAAAATTTCCTCGAGTCGTTGAAGCATCGCACTGTAGAACGTTTTTATCTCTTCTATTGTGCACGCCTGTCGCTTGGCACTTCTTTCCTGCTCGCTCGCGAGTGCCCATTCCAAGAAAGGTGCTAGATCCTGAAATTCGTCTGGTAGCGGATTTGTCATTGCAAAATCTTATAAGGAACTGTTGCTCCACCCTCGACCGAATCGAATCGCGGGAAGGCCCCCGTCCGTCTTTAACACAAATTTCCACGCACAAAAACAATCAGTTGATCGTCTACACGATTCAGCCGTTATCATGGATTGGCATGCAATACAGTAACGATCTTCATCATCCGGCATGTCCGAGTCCCACCCTGCCTATCCTATCGTGAGGTAAATATATAACCTCTACGATTAGGGAGGGGCATAAGAAATGTCAGGGTCCACTCAAAGATTTGTCGCGAGGCGTGGCCGATTCCTTAGTATCTCTCCAGCAGGGTAACAGACACTGATTGTCAAGGCGGGGGAGTTCTCAGAAACCGTTGGCCGCCGTTGACGCCAACGTGTGGCCGTATTCCAATATCATCTATACTAAAGGACCACGTTCGATCAATCGAAATCGAGGTTGAGGAAGCTTTCTGTTATGCCAGAACCCCGTATATTTACTTCGCGTGATGACCGTTTTCACTTCGATGAAATGGAGGGGGACTGGTGGGCGACCGAGACTGCCTGGTTTTCGTTCTCTCACCCGGGAAGAAGGTTGGGCGGCTGGTTTTATATTATGGTGAGACCGAACATTGGGACCGTCGCTGGCGGGGCATGGATTTGGGATGATTCGGCTCACCTTCCCTGGGAAGTGCTTTACTCTGCGAATTATACCGCTCTCGAGTTGCCCCGCGATCAAGACTTGAACGACATTATGCTTCCTACCGGCGTCTCGATCCGGGTGCTCGAACCGCGAATGTCCTACGAGTTAGGGTATGAGGACGTGGGCCGCCTGGTAGCGCGACTGCGATTTGACGGTGTCATGCCGCCTGAGCCGCTAACCAGTACCGGCTCAACATTTGGCCGGTCGTATCACTTTGATCAAATTGGACGCGTCAGTGGAGACATTGTATTACATGGGGAAAAGATTCCGATTGAATGTCTGGCGGTGCGCGACCGGACCTGGGGGCGACGACGGGAGGATCGGCCACGACAAGCTGCTTATGTTACGGGTGTGGCGACGCCGGCGCATGGGTTCCTCGCAGTCACGAATGTCGAATCACATACGAACCCGGTGGCGTATGGATTCTTGCGTCGAGAAGAACGGACGTTGCCGCTTGCGAGCGGTATGCGCCGCGTGGAACGCGAGAACGAAAATGGATGGATCACCCGAGTGGAAATCGATGCCAGGGATACGGACGGACGCGAACTCTACGCCGTTGGTACGCCCCTTAATCGTATCGTGATCAACCGACACACCTTTGTCGATATTAATAGTCTGATTCGGTGGGATATTAACGGTGTGGTCGGGCATGGGGAAGACCAAGATATGTGGCCGGTGCATCGTTGGTCGCGCATGCGGCGAGAAATGGGTTGATTCAAGGAGGCAGTTAGTTATGGCCGGCTATGTTCAATTACCCCCCGAGGAAATTTTGGAACGCATCGCAAAAACCCTTAAAAGAGAGATTGGCCCTGCGGTTGGCGAGGCATATCCGAAGACCCAAGCGTTCATGGCATCCGTGGTTTTAGAGAAACTTGCAGGGCAACTGCGCTTGGCAGATGAACATGCCACCGCGGACCGGCGCGACCTGCGTGGACTTTTCGAGGAGCTAGACGCGCAGAGTTGGCTTGAAAACACCCCTCTGCCTTTACAAGAGGCCGTGCGAGATCTTGGGAGAGACCTTCATTCGGCCGCGGTATCGGCTCTTATTAGGGCGCTCTATGCCACGCGACCGGAACTGGGCGAGAAGCGCTTTTCATACATGATAGGTTGCGTTCGTGCGCGCCTCCGGGCCCGCATTGGTCGCGAGATGGTTTATTCGGCATGAGTGCGGCCACCGATCGCGAAAATATGGTTGAGCGCATCCGGCACTATATCGGAACGAAAATACCGAATGCTACGGGGCTACGTCTCGACGCGGTCGAGCGCATAGCCGTGGGGTGGTCTCATGAAACTTGGCTTTTCGATGCACACTGGATCCAGGACGACGAACCGAAGAGTCAGGGTCTGTGTTTGCGCCGTGATCCGGGTAATGCACTGCTGCGGCACTTTTCCGACCTTGGGACACAATTCCGCGTTTTGCAATGTCTCGACGGAACGGCCCTTCCGACACCGCGACCCTATTGGTACGAGCCCGACCCAAGCATTCTCGACAAGCCGTTCTTGGTCATGGAAAAAGTCGCGGGCGCTTGTCCGAGCCCATGGGGCTCGGCTGGCCGGGTGTTTTATGCGGAGGCGGCCGCCCGCGGGAAGTTGCCTGAGAGTTTCACGGCTGCGCTGGCGGCCCTCCACACGCTCGATTGGAAAACGGCTGGCTTATCAATTTTGGGTGTGCCGGCGGCCGGCAAGGATTTTGCGTTACGAGAGGTTCAAAAATGGTGCGAGTTGGTAGAACTTTCGCAACAGGAGCCACACCCGATACTCGTTGATCTTATCGAGTGGCTAAAGGCAAATGCGCCAGACACTAAACGGCTTGCCTTGGTGCACGGCGCTTATAGAACGGGAAACTTGTTAATCAAAAATGACAAGGTATCGGCCGTGTTGGACTGGGAATTAGAAGTCATAGGCGACCCCATGTATGACGTCGCGTATGTATTGACTCACCTGAACCGCGAAGGCAGCAATTTGCTGTCTCATCTCGTTGAGCGAGAGGCCTTCTTTCGTGACTATGAGGAAGCGACTGGAATCGTGATCGACGAGGAAGTTTGTCGGTACTACGAGATGTTGTATCAACTCCGTTCGACGGCCTTTTGGATGAGTGCGGCGGGCTTGTATGCCGCTGGTCAAAGCGAGGACATTCGCCTCGCTCGTACTGCGTGGTCCGCGCCGGTCGTGCTAGAAGGGGCGGCTCGTGCTCTCGGGTATTAAAGCATCCCCAACTTTCGGAATCTATACGGGCCCGTGGTCGTCCTGAATGTTCCAAATGCACGGATACGTCTGCGGGGCGAAATGTTCTCGCTTTTGTTCGGCCGCGCGTGGCCGGACTGCTCTGCTAGATCTGTTCGCAATTCTTTGTGTTGCAAGGCGGCGAAGAAGTTTGTAGCTAGAACTTGGGCGTCTAAACGCAAAGAGCAGGAGTAGGACAGCGGACAAGGTTCCGGAGATGTGATGCCGCATGCGTAACCCGCCCGGTAAGAACTTGAATTATGCAAATATTACCCACCGGTGCGACATTGGGTGCTATCGTTGATGATGTGAGTCTTCAGGAACCCGATAGCAAAGAAACCGCACGCATAATTGCTGCATGGCATGAGTACGGAGTGCTCGCCTTTCCGCGACAGTACCTTAACGACGAGGAGCATATTGCCTTCAGTCGCTTGTTCGGCAAAATAGAGCGTTTGTTGACGACAGCGATCGAGGATTCAAGACCAGAAATATTTAGGGTGGGCAATGTGCGCCCCGATGGAACAATTGACGAAACCGATGGCGCGTACTCTGCCCTCAATAAGGGTAATCAGCACTGGCATACAGACAGCTCGTACAAGCGTATCACTTCGAAGGCTTCGGCCCTACGTGCCAAGATTTTACCGGCATCAGGAGGAGCGACACAGTTCGCAGATATGCGGGCGGCGTATGAGGCGCTAGAGGACGACGTGAAGGCCTGGGTCGAGAATAAGATGGTGGTGCATGATTTTGCGTATAGCCATGGCCAAGCCGTCGATTTAATGACGCAGGCTGAGCGCCAGGCATTACCGCCGGTAGAACATCCTCTAGTTCGAGTGCACGAGTCGACAGGCAGGAGGGCCCTGTTTGCAGGCCGCCATGCGAGCCATATCGTGGGTGAAGACGTAGAGCGTAGTCGTAGGTTTCTCGTTGACCTGACAGAAGCGGCGTGCCAGTCACCGCGAATTTACACGCATGAGTGGCAGGAAGGGGACCTGGTAATCTGGGACAATCGTTGTGTGCTACATCGCGGTCTCCCATGGCCGGCGAATGAGCCGAGGCTATTATTTCGTACGACGGTGGCGTGCGATGGCCCAAACCATGAGGGACTGATTGGTGATTGAGCCATGGAACAGCCTGGAGTACACGTTATAAATCACCCCTTTTATCACGCTCAAACAACGGCAGTATAAGGCAACGTCTCGGGCCGGCCCCTGACGCTGTCTTGGGGGCCCCATCCGCCCTCGCAAAAACGTCCTCTCGCTCCCTATCTGTATGATCTGGTCGCACGCGTCCGTGCGAAACCCTAATCTTGCTGCGCGGGCTCGCCGTAGCGCCGGAATCTCTCACTGACTCTTTAGCTATATCGACCTGGCATGTCGGGTCACTGTGATATATCGACACGATCTAATCGAGGCAGCTGGTGGCAGACTAAGGGGTGTGTCCTCTAATGGTCTGGAACGCCTAACTTATTGGACTCGTGGGGAATAAAAGTTTTACAGTTGTCCCCAGGGGTTTGGCACAGGTTGTGCTCTATTCTTTAGTATTCCACCCACACTGTGACACACAGTAATTGCCCGGGCTGGATAGGAGGTACCCCATGATAAAGCGAACTCTGTCAGCGATAGTGATGGTAACGATGATGGGAAGTGCGGGGAATGTCACGGCTGACGATAGCGCACTCTTGCAAAATTTGGTCGAACGGTACAAAACGCTGCAATCGAAGATGACCGCACTTGAGGCCGCGTTAGGGGCCAAACAAGACGCAATGGACTGCCTGTATCAAGTGGGGACTGACCTGTACATTGATGGGTGTAATCTCCATGTGCGAAACGGGACCGGACACACGGAACTGACGGCGCCAAATGGACTCGGAAATCTTATTGTCGGCTATAATGAAGATCTGAATGAAACCGAAAAAACGGGATCCCATAATGTGATTGTTGGGGCGTACCATACCTACACGAATCAGAGTGGGATTGTGACTGGTGACAGGAACGCAATCACGGGGTTTGGTACCGCAGTAATCGGGGGCAGATTTCATGTCGCGAGCGGCGACTTTTCTTCGGTGAGCGGAGGCTACTCAAACACAGCGAGCGGGGACTGGTCCTCAGTCAGAGGAGGATTTCTGCATAAGGCAAGCGGGACGGGTTCCTCGGTCAGCGGAGGCAATCAAAATGAGGCGGCCAACTGGTTTTCCTCGGTGAGCGGAGGAATAGAAAATGAGGCGAGCGGTGAATATTCCTCGGTGAGCGGCGGCCGCGCAAACACAGCGAGCGGGGACTGGTCCTCAGTGAGCGGCGGCCGCGCGAACATAGCGAGCTTTGGCCAATCATCGGTGAGCGGAGGTCTGAACAACGAGGCGAGCAGTTGGTCTTCCTCGGTCAGCGGTGGATTACAAAATGAGGCGAGCGGCGAATATTCCTCGGTGAGCGGAGGATATCTAAATAAGGCGACCGAGACTGTGTCTTCGGTCACCGGGGGAAGTGAGAATATCGCCGATGAAGGGGGTGAAACTCTTCCCTGACCCAACTGTATTTACTCTGTGACCTGCAGCCTTCTGCGGGTTGCTTTCCCGCCCGGGAGGGGGTCCCTCCTCCCTTGGGCGGTTTTTTGTTGGGCCGGCGTTTTTCGTGGCAGTTCCGAGGCAACTGCGAGAAGTGTCCGTGGGTGATTCAACGCCAAGGCGGACCGATCAAAACCTTCCGTGAGTCATGGGCCCGGGCTT
>CAZSWX010000127.1:0-475 GCA_964610865.1 uncultured Enterobacteriaceae bacterium | reverse complement strand
TTGCTGAACCAAAAAGAATCACCCAGTATACCGATTCGTCCTAGCAAGACGTTCAACACGTCTGCAAGAGGAAAGAGGCCCTGTGAGGTTGCAATACGGGACGACAGTGGGTTAATCACACAGTGCGGGTAGCGGACCAACGAGAGACCTTTCCAACGTGTCCGTGGGTGTTTCATCGCCAAGGCGGACCGATCAAAACCTTCCGTGGGTCATGGGCCCGGGCTTGCGCAGAAGCCGGATTGGAGGGTAAGATTCCGCACGACTTTCGACGGACAGTGGTCCGCAATTTGGTGCGGGCCGGGGTGTCGGAACCTGTGGCCCGGCAGATGACAGGTCATTTGACGCGAGCGATATTTGACACATACGATATAGTGAGCACCGGAGACCTGAAAGCCGCGGCGATAAAACTGAGCGAGAGGATAAACACTCAAACAACGGCAAAAACAACGGCAACGGACCACAGAGCAGGAAGTGG
>CAZSWX010000126.1:0-6366 GCA_964610865.1 uncultured Enterobacteriaceae bacterium | reverse complement strand
CGAAACATCAACGGTGAAATTATGGGAAAATTTTTCCGTGTCGAAACCATACAGTTCGTGGGCGGGCGGCGGACGATGACCGGCGTCTTCTTTATAGAAGACGATGACGAGGAGGCTTCTTACGTGATGATGGGTAAGCCTGGTACCGAGGTAATGTACGGGATTCCCTTGGCACTGGTAAGGCCGATGCAGTCAGCCGTTGCCGAATGGAGGGGCGACGATAGCCAGGAGGTGTTCGAAGACGAGGGTGCTGCGGCACAATTTGATGCTACGTCCCTAGAAGAGGCTTTGGCTGAAGACTCTGAAGATTTTGACCCTGGGCAAGAGCCCGAGGAATATGGTTTAGATTTTGAAGGCGCGGAGACAGGAGAGGTTGCATTGCCAGAAAATGCCGATGGCTTATTCAGCGATGTCGAGGACCGTGAAGAATCAACGTCGGAGCAGGTATGGGATGAGTCCGAGTTAGGCACGGACGAAGAACAGGTTTTGGACGATTTTGAGTTGAGTATCGACGAGGAGCAAATCCTCGAAGACCTTGACTTAAGTGCTGGCGAGTAGGCGGTTTCTCCTGCCCAACCAGATGGGGTTTGCAGCAATCTAGCTGGCGACGGTGCGGGGAACTCAAACGTCTTTGTGTGGCTGATCTGCTGCGGCCCTCCAGCGAAATATACGCTGTCGGCGTGTGCCGCGGGCCAGCTCCATGAATAAAATACCTCTGAAGACCATTAGGAGATAGACGACGACCGAAGTGAAGAGTGCCCAGAGCAGAGCGGGCATGGTGTTCCAGAATCCGACTGGCGCCGCTAAGAACTGTGTTCTTCCAATTTGCATAGGCACGGCAAGCGTGTCGAATGGGAAGAATAGTGATGCAGCGAGACCCAAAGGTGGGAGGCCGGTCACGGAAGACAACAGAACGACAATCCCGACGAGAGGCAAGAACCACTCCATGCTATTCTCTCTTAAGAATTCGATGCACTCTTGCGGCATCGCGAATCCCTCGGAACGCCCCTGATAAATAATCTCGGGTATCGGGCTGAGAATGACCGGCAACACCAAGTGTAACAGGATGTGTCCCATTCCCGCCCCGGCGCCATGCCCCACAAGGGTTAGCAATAGACGGACAATCATTATGAAAAATAACATGGTAATGACCGAGCCAAAGTGAGGCCTCCAGCTGTCCAAAAGGTCGGCAGCGCTAATCCGTTGTCTGTGCACGGTTCCGTCGATGAAATACAAGTAGGATCCAGTGCACAGGGCCATGACCAGTCCGACGAGGAGACCCCCAGCGAACCCCATGCGGCTAAAAATCATCGCCGAGAAAAATATCAAGGGTGTGTAGAGAAAGGGTAATAGGCTGATCCACCAGCTATCTCGAATGCGAGATACAGTTTCTCGCGCCGTTTTTTTATAAATGGCATTGGTGGTATTTATTAGCGTTGTCCAATCCATACGCGATCCTCTCTAATGGCTCGGCCAGGAGGGCGAAATGGCGACAGTGGTTGAACCCGTTCGCTGTCGGCAAAACCTGGTCTTCCGGCAGGAGCAGATACCGGAGCTACTGCGTCGCCAAAGATTCATCCGCTGAAAATTTCCGATATAAGAAGCCGCAACAAAATGATCGTGACGGCGATTGGGGCGACAAATCTAACAAGAACAAGCCACCCATGGTAATTCCTATCGGCCAAAACCGCTCGTGGAATCTGCGAACGTCGCTCATCGGGCGTAAGTGTCCATCCGACAAAAAGAGCGACCAACAGTCCACCGATGGGCAATAAAACGTTGGTAGTAAGCATGTCTGCGATAGTGAAGAAGGCACCGTCGGCGGCGGACGGAACGCCCGCCAAAAAGATAAGACTCCCTACGAGCCAACTGGCCCGTCTACGATTCCACTTTTTCTCGTCTACGAAATAGGCCACCACAACCTCCAGTAAGGGCATAGCGGAGCTCAATGCCGCGAAAGTCAGTAACAGGAAGAACACAAGCGCAAGGAACTGACCGAACGGGAGTTGCCCGAATGCTGCGGGCAGCGTTTCGAATACCAGAGCGGGGCCATTGTTGGGTGCAAATCCAAACGTGAAGACAAGCGGGAAGATGACAAGTCCAGCAAGAATAGCGATTAATGTGTCACTTGTTGCAACCATGCAAGCGGCGCGGGGCAGATGGGAGTTTTGTCTAAGATAGCTTCCGTAGGTCACAAGTGTCCCCATCCCCACGCTGAGGGAAAAGAATGCTTGGCCTAGTGCTTCGAGGATGGCTCTCGGTCCAATTTTGTCCCAATCCGGCGTTAGTAAGAAGGCGAGCCCGGCGCTCGCACCGTCGGTACGGAGCGCATACACGCAGAGAAAACATAACATGAGGAACAGGGCAGGCATCATGACTTTGTTGGCAATTTCAATGCCGCGCGGAATCCCTCGAGACACGAACAAGATCGTAATTGCCATGAAGATCGCGTGCCAGAAAACCTGCAGAAGTTTGTTGTCGGAGAGTGTCGTAAAAAGTTGTTTAACAGCGAGGGGGGACTGGCCATCGAAGGCATTTACTAGGGCCAAAGAGATGTAGTGAAGCACCCAACCGCCTACAACAGAGTAGTACGAAAGGAGCACGAAACCTGTCGCGACGCCAATCCAACCTGTTAGGAACCAGGGTGTCGCAGGCCGTAATTTTTGAAATGCACCAACAATGTTTAGTTGGCTACTGCGACCGATAAGAAGCTCCGCGATCATGATCGGGATCCCCACCGCAGCGACGCAGGCCAAGTAGACTAAAATGAAGGCCGCGCCGCCGAATTCTCCCGCGATGTAGGGAAATCTCCAAATATTGCCGAGGCCGACAGCCGAACCGACAGCGGCGAGTACAAATCCGAAAGTCCCTGACCAACTATCCCGCGTACTCTCCATTTCGTCGTCCCGTTTGTTCTCGGTTTACCCGTCGTCGCTTCTGAAAGACACGGGGAATTCACTTTTGGCCCGAACGACACGGCGCCTGTTTAGTCATGTGTCGGAACGTAACGCAATAGCGTCCGAGAGCCGTCAGCGAGCTCGGTCTGGAAGCGGGTCTCGTAAGTCGTCCAATCTCCACCGTATTTCTGTGCAAATATTTCATACATGTGGTCGTTCACAGTAAGATCTTTCACTAAGGACCCTTCGGCATTGAAGTCCGGACCCTCCGGTGATCCGACCCATACTTTTGCCCTTGTTCTGCCGGCAATGATTCGCTTAACGCGGTAGGTAGACATGGGAGTCCCAATCCATATGGCCCCGTCGTGGTGCATGAACCAGATTTCGGCCTTCGACCCGAAAGTACCGTCCTTTCGCTCCGACTGAATATAGATGTATTTGCTGGCATCAAGCGCCGCGACCACCTCCGCTGGTAATGCCTTGGCGTTGGGTTCTGTGGGAGTGTATTTTATTAAAACATACGAACCTTGCTTAGTGAGGCCTTGGCGAAATCTCGATTCATATTTCGGCCATCCGTCAGGATATTGTCCAGCAAATCGTTCAAAGAGCACCTCGTTGATCGCCGGATCTTCTACGAGCGCACCGTTCGCCTCGATGAGCGGTCCGTTCCTTGAGCCGACCCATATCTTCGCTCTGGCTCGCCCCGCAGCTATTCGACGGGCTCGGTAAGTCGTTTTCATAGATGCAACCCAGATGGCTTTTTCGTACTCCATAAACCAAATTTCCGCCTTTGATCCGAACGTTCCGTCCTTCCGCTCGGTTTGGATATAGACGTACTTGCTCTTATCTAGTGCGTCTTGCACCCCCTCGTTCATCCCGGCCGAGGAGTCCTGTCGGTTAGCGAAGAAGAATGAGCAGCCAAGTACGAGGAGCGTTCCCAGGACTGCCAGCCGGCGTTTCGGTACGAACTTCATGTCATCCTCCATTAGGTGTTGTCCGGGCTTTCCACTAAGCGTATCGATTTAATAACCACGGGATCCGTCGGGACGTTCCCATGTCCGCCTTTTCTGCCCGTCGTCACTTTTTCGATTTGTCGTACGACGCTCATGCCGTCGAACACCTTACCGAATACACAATAGCCAAATCCCTTAATCGTGTCATTTTTGTGGTCCAGGAAGTCGTTGTGCGTCGCGTTTATAAAAAACTGAGATGTAGCGGAATCGACCTCTGAAGTGCGGGCCATTGCCAGCGTCCCGACCTCGTTTTGTAAGCCGTTGTTGGCTTCATTCGTGATCGGCGCCCTCGTTTGTTTCTTTTCCATTTCGCTATTAAACCCGCCGCCCTGAATCATAAAACCCCGGATGACCCGATGAAAGATTGTTCCGTCGTAGAACCCGCTTTCGACGTAGGAAAGAAAATTTTTGACGGTTTCCGGGGCCTTTTCCGGGTACAGTTCGACTTTCATGGTCCCGATTGAGGTTGTTATTAAAATAACAGGACCATCACCTTTCCCGTCGGCCTCAGAACACCCGGTCAAAGTCATCAATACCGCCGCGATCAAGAAACAAGATTTGGCGACATGGTCCATTAATTCCCCCCCCCTTGTTGAAACCGGTGGTTTTCGTCGTTCAGTTTACCTTAGGCCAATTCTGTAAGAAAGTGCCCAGAGGTAGCGAGCGATACTACGTTGCCTGTCGTCGTTGATTACAACGGCCACGCTGATCTGGCTGTTGGCATGGATACGAAAATCCTAATTAACTGCGAGGTCTTCGTCCAGTTTTTATAACCCGCGTAAGTACGCCAGGACTTCTTCGAGGGGAAGCACGTCCCCGTATTTTGACCCGATATCAAACAAGTTCGCCTCGTGCGGTTCTTGTGCCCGGTCTCCTACACATTCGACCGGTATGATAGGCCGAAATCCATTTGCCAGGGCGTCCATAACTGTGGCTCTGACGCAGCCACTCGTCGTGCACCCTGCTATAATTGCTGTATCGACAGATTGCATCGTCAAAGTCGAAGCGAGATAGGTCCCAAAAAATCCAGAGGCGTATTTTTTTGTGATTACTAAGTCCCCGGGTTCCCGTTTGAGTCTTGAATCTAACTTTACCAGATCACTACCAATGGTGAGTGCGCGGAGAGACGGGGCCTTTTGGGGCCACAGACCGGCATCGTCTTGGCGATGAGTATCGTAGCCTACGACTGTGAAGATAACAGGGATGTCTTTGTGACGTGCCGCAGCTATCAGGTCGTTTGTGGCCTGAACCTCAGTGTCCAAGTTCCCCGCTAAGGGAGATTGTTCAGGAACGGTGAATCCGATTTGAAAATCGACCACGATAATAGCTGGACATTTTCCGAAGCCTAGGCGATGTCCTAATTGGGCCCGCGCGTATATTTCTCGCTTATCTTCGGAATGTGCCATAATCTCTCCTCACAGTCCTCTAGGCTGAACGACCTGCGGAACGAATCGGCCGTTTGGTTCAGAGGCCACGATTTCTCCGTCTTCCATTACTAGCTCTCCTCGGAGAAAGGTTTTGACGGGTATACCTTTAATTTGACGGCCTTCCCACAAGGAGTAGTCGGCACGCGAACGCATCCGATCAACGCCGAGAACGGCCTCCTTGTCGGGGTCTACAACGACGATATCGGCGTCAGAGCCTAAGGCCAACGCCCCTTTTTTAGGGTACAGACCGTACAGCTTCGCCGCATTCTCGGATAGGACTTTGGCGAGAGTGTTCAGATCAATACGGCCTTTGTTTACACCTTCATGGAACATGAGGGGCAGGGTGTCTGCGACTTGCAGGTTGATTCCCACTCTGCAATCCCAAAAGTCCCCGTCCGTCTTGAAAGACGAAGAATACGTCAGACTGTCTGTCCCGACCACTGATAACGTTCCCTCTTTTAGGCCACGCCAAAGGCGCTCTTTGTCTTTTTCGAACCGGATCGGAGGCTGGATCTTGGCCCTACCGCCCATACCGGCCGCGTCCATTTCTGGGGCCGTGGTGTTAAGAAAACAAGCGACCGTTTCCCCCACGATATTAAGGCCTTGTGTATGGAGTAGTTTGAGTGTTTCTACTGTGTGTGCCGCGCTTATATGGACCGGGTAGATCGGCACTCTAAGTTGGTTTGCGATCATACCGTACGTGTATACCTGAACACTCTCGGCCCATTCGGGACTAGATTCGGCCCATGCTGTGAGTTGGTCAGCCCGGCCCATTTCGCGTAGGCGGTCAATAAGGATGCCGCGAACATGCGGGTCTTCAGCGTGTATCTTAGCGAACGTGGGCGGACCACATTTTGCCAATTGTTCGCAAGCAGAATGAAAAAGCGCCGGCGTTATCCCTTCTGGATTCATACCGAAGGCTTCAGCCTGGGGCCCAGCGTAGCCGGTGAAGAACTTGTATGACACACCGCCTTTGGCGGCGACCTCCGGAATTTGGGCGACCTGATCGGGGGTGTTCACGACGCACGT
>CAZSWX010000125.1:5214-6438 GCA_964610865.1 uncultured Enterobacteriaceae bacterium | reverse complement strand
CAAAGGGAACGTCTATTGGATCGAGCAGCGTCCTAGCGAAGGAGGAAGGCACGTCATTGTCCAATATAGTCAGGACGGGACAAGAGCAGATGTAACGCCAAAAGACTTTAATGCGCGCACACGAGTCCACGAGTATGGTGGTGGTGCCTACGCGGTAGGCGACGGTATCATATACTTTTGCAATTTCGCGGACCAAGGACTTTTTGTACAGGTTCCGGGTCAGGCCCCCCGACCGATCGCTTTGGAACACGGCCTCAGGTTTGCAGACATTGAGATTGACTCAACACGTAACCAATTAGTATGCGTCCGGGAAGACCATCGTTCGGAAGGTGATGAGGCGACGAACAGTCTAGTTAGCATAGGTTTCGATGGGAGCGGTCAGCAAGTGATTGCAGAAGGGTACGATTTCTATTCGAACCCCCGGATCAGTCCTGATGGGGAGCTACTTGCGTGGTTGTGTTGGAACCATCCAAATATGCCATGGGATGGAACGGAACTTTGGGTGGGAAAATTTGGGCCTGATGGTTCGCTGTCGAACCAGTCCAAAATTGCGGGAGGGACAACAGAGTCTATTTTTCAGCCTCAGTGGTCTCCGCTTGGAATTCTGTACTTTATTTCCGACCGTTCGGATTGGTGGAACCTGTACCGATTGAGAAACGACCGGATCGAGGCGCTATGTCCAAAGGAAGCAGACTTTGGAAGGGCGCAATGGGTCTTTGGTATGTCTACCTATGCGTTTGCGTCGGCAAACGCGATCATTTGTACCTATACGGAAGAGGGAACGTGGAACATGGCTACATTGGATCCCGGGACGCGAGAGTTTGAGCACGTAGAGTTGCCATTTTCTGAAGTGAGTGATGTGCAGGCCTCCAATGGAATAGTAACGTTTTTGGGGGGAGCGGCCGGCATCCCATTGTCTGTGGTTCGTTCAGATATTCGGAACAGGGAAATCAAGACACTGTTTCAGTCCAGCCGAATAGAGGCCGCATCGGAGTATATTTCGCAACCGGAGTCCGTTTCCTTTGCGACGCAAGATGGGAAAGAAGCGCATGGGGTTTTCTATCGGCCGGTCAACCCAGAATACTCAGGAATGCCCGATGAACGTCCACCTTTAATTGTTAAAAGTCATGGGGGCCCCACGGCGGCGGCCCAGACTTCACTAGATCTACGCATTCAGTTTTGGACCACTCGGGGATTCGCGGTATTGGACGTAAATTATGGAGG
>CAZSWX010000125.1:0-5114 GCA_964610865.1 uncultured Enterobacteriaceae bacterium | reverse complement strand
GATACACACAAATTTGAATCCCGTTACGAAGAAAGCCTGGTCGGACCGTATCCTGAACGCGCAGACCTGTACAAAAAGCGCTCACCGATTCATTTCACGGACCAGTTGTCATGCCCGTTGATCCTCTTTCAGGGGATGGAAGACAAAATTGTACCACCGAATCAGGCGGAAAGAATGGTGTCGGCCCTGCGCGAAAAAGGGTTGCCGGTTGCCTACATTTCTTTCGAAGGGGAGCAACACGGTTTTCGTAAGGCGGAAAATATCAAGCGGGTGCTAGATGCCGAACTTTATTTCTATTCGAAAATTTTCGGCTTCGACGCTCCAGGCTCTTCTGAATCTGTACCGATTTACAATTTGGAGACTTAGGGTCGAGCCTGGTAGGGTCCTAACGGCCGGACCCCGCGAACTAAGTTGACCAGGGAGAAATCGGATGCATTGCCGGAGGTGGACGATGAAGCTGATCTGACCATCGGGAATGTTTTTGCTGGCTTTTCGGGTAAGGGGCAATCCTACCCCGCCAAGATGGGACTTTTGGCCGAGAGAGATCAGATTTTCGTTCGGACCAACCGTGTCGACCGGGTGCGTCAGGTGCAGGACGAAATGGAATTACGCTGGCAATAGAGTCGTGGTCATTTTGGAACGAGCGCTCAGCCGTTAGAGATAGGCAGTGGTTTGTATGCGACAGCTTTCATTTCAACGCGAAGGTCGTCCCTCGGCAATTGGCGAACTGCTACTGTCGTTCGGGTGGGACCATTCGGGGGGAAAAAAGAGTTGTACGTTTCGTTGTAGGCGGCAAAATCGTCCATGTCGACCAGGAATACCGTTATTTCGCACAAATCCTCTAAAGTAGCGTCGGCGCTTCGCAAAATACCTTTAATATTTTCTATGACCCCCGCAGTTTGCTCTCGTATATCGAAGAGGAGACGGCCGTCTTTATCTCTTGATGCTCCGCGAACCGTATTATCTTTTTGACGTGCACTGGATCCTGAAATAAATAGAAAATCTCCGGCACGTTTGACGTGCGGGTAGTTTGCTAAGGGCACGGCCTTGTCAGAAAGTCGTTTGGATTGCATAAGCCATTGTCCTATTTGAGGATAAACTCCACCACTGCACCCCCACTCCCATACAATGGGCCGTACGCGTGTACATGCGCTCCTTTGAATTTACCCCGTAGCGCCCCCAAAACCCAAGCAGCATGTTTAAATCCCATCTCAGCTTTCGCTTGGCTGATGAATGCCGGGAGCGTTGCTGCCAAGTCGTCAACGTCGCCCTTCTCCATCATGCTCAGTACTTTTCTGTTCCACCGGTTGTACTTCTGGGATGAAATTTTATCTTTTGTGATGTCTATCTTGTGTCGGAAAAAGGTATCGGAAAAATTTCCGACCCCGACCACGGAAACGCGCTTCTTTTGGGCCACGGCTAAGTTCGTTGCTAACCTCCCAAGCTTCTTCGTGAGTTCAAAGTCATGGTACAGGTTATTAGATGTCAACACGCACGGAATAGCGCCTCCTGGATTCAAGAAATTTGTTGCGACAATTGTTCCTGTATCAATTGGAAAACCGTCGTAATTAACCGGCTTTGACCTCACTCCTATTTTTGAAGTTGCCGCAAGGCAGGCCTTGGCAAGGCGGGTATCAATGCGGAGCTTGTACGGGAGTTCCCCGTATTCGTGCCAGTTTTCATCGACATGTATTCCCGACACACGCGGTTTTACCTGCCACAGCTGGTCCAAGACCGCGATCCACTGGGTAGAATACAACAATATGACATCGGGTTTGGATTGTGAGAGGGCGGCCCCAGCGGATTCGAGACCGGCCGCGATCTTACCCCAGGGCTTATTGTCTCGTTTGAGGTACGGCAGCGGGGAACTGGGTACGAGAAAGGCGGATACTATAGGCATGCTTCTTCTTTTTTCTTAGGCCGCTTGACCCTGTTTCCGTCGTTGAGGGTGGACTTTCCGCGTCTTTCGCAATTTGAGCGTTTTGGCTTTTGCCAAATTCCACTCCATGACAGCATTGCCCGTGCCGATTACGGTGCCATACCCGTGCAGTTCTCCGGGGAGATTCGGATAACCCATCGCCGCGAACATCCAGGTGAAAGCGCCCGCTTTTACTTCTGCAAAGGCTTCATCGATGAACTGTGGTAGCAAACGAAAGACTTCGGCGGTGCGGCCCTCGCGGAGGAGGTTGATGATACGCATGTCCCATTTGTAACCCGAAAGGCTTTGTGGGTGTTCTCTAGACATATCTTCTGGAATTTCAGGCTCTTCGTGAAAGTGCCAATGGCAAAGGGTATTCGACGCTAACACAACGGCACGTCGTCCGAGTTTTTCAATTGCGGTCCGCGTTGCCTTGCCTAAATGATCCATTTCGTCGAGGCCTTGTTCGGTAGAAAGGTAATAGGGTGAGTTGTTAGCGGACAAGCCAACAACCGGAATGTCCCACTGAGGTCTGATCATGTGCAAAGTAGTAATAGTGCCGTAGTCGACCCTAAAATGTGGATTCCGCATCATCTTTCCATAGAGGCCACGGCGCGATGCTTCGTTACAACATGCCTCGGCCAATTCGACGTCTACCTGCAAGTCGTAGGAATAGCGGAAAATATTGGGGAATATCGGGTCGACAGATTTTCCACTCAATCGCGGCACGCCCAAAAAATGATGCCCCTGTTGAGTAATCCAGTGTGGCGAATGCACGAGCAACACGTCAGGTCGCAGTGACTCGATGCTCTGGCGAGCTCGTTCATACGCCCAACGCAGCTGTTCCCAGCCGCACTGAGATTTCGGCTCATTCTGCGGCGGGTTCTCCCCGTATACGAGGTGAGGAGGATGCGGGGCGAGAAAGCCAGCAACAATTTCCCCTTTTCTCTTTTTTCTGGGCATGTTTTCTTTCCTACCCTCCAGTGTTTCGTTCAAAATCTTTAAAGCTTGAGACATACGTTTCGTAATTCAGAGTAGAATTCAAGAGAGTGCACACCGCCCTCCCGGCCGATTCCGGATTGTTTTGCCCCGCCGAAAGGAGTGCGCAAGTCACGCAAGAACCAACAATTTATCCAGGTTATTCCGACGTGTACTCGTTGCGCGACGCGATGGGCCCGTGCTCCGTCCTTTGTCCAAATGCATGTGGCCAGTCCGTAAGGGGTGTCATTCGCCAAATTGATGGCCTCTTCTTCGGAGTCGAAGGGACGAACATGACAACACGGACCGAAAATTTCTTCTCGAAGTACCCGCGATGATTCGGGGAGACCGGTCCAGATCGTTGGCTGAACCCAGGCGCCCTCACTATATGCACGGGACATGGCTGGGATACCACCACCTGTCACTATTGTGGCCCCGTCCCGTTTGGCCTGTTCGTAAAAGGTAAGAACCTTGTCCCGGTGCTCTATACTGATTAATGGGCCTAAAGTCGTGGTAGATTCGTGGGGGTCGCCCATGCGCAGGGATTCTGCCCTAACCTTTAGGGCATTTACGAAGTCTTCAAAGATTGGTCGCTCCACGTATACTCGTTCGGTACCCAGACAAACCTGTCCGGTATTGGCAAAACAGGCTCTCCCCAGACCTTCTATCGTCGATTCTAAATCGCAGTCTGCAAAAACGAGGGCGGGGTTCTTCCCGCCCAACTCGAAAGAGACGTCTCGTACTCCCTTCGCAGCGTTTTTCATTATGGCCTCGCCGGTAACGGTCTCGCCAGTGAAGGTTACAGCATCTATGCCAGGGTGACGTACTAGGAGTTCGCCGGTGGATCCGGGCCCGAACCCATGCACCACGTTATAAACCCCTTTTGGTACACCCGCACTGTTCATTACTTCTCCCAACAACGTGGCGGTGCTCGGCGTTTCTTCTGAGGGTTTAACAACGACGGTGTTCCCGCATGCCAAGGCAGGAGCAACTTTCCAGGTCATTAGAAGAAGAGGTAAATTCCATGGGCAAATCACTGCAATGACGCCCTTGGGAACGCGCAAACTATAATTAATGGCCCCTGTTCCGTCTGGAGTGGATGTATCGAAATATTCTCCCGAGACATTTTTGACAACGTCGGCGAAAGTACAGAAATTAGCAGCTCCTCTCGGAATATCGATACGGGACGCTAAGTCGACCGGTTTTCCGGTGTCGGCTACTTCCGCATCCAGAAATTTGTCGAAGCGTTCTTCGATCCCTGCGGCGATGGCGTACAATATCTCGGTCTTCTCTTGCAAAGAAATTTGGGACCATGGCCCCGAAACGGCCTTTTGAGCGGCGCTGACCGCAGCATCGACATCGGTTTGTGTCGCTTCGCCGACTTTGCTGATAATAGAATTATCGATGGGCCGGCGGTTCAGAAATATTTTATCCCCGGTACCGGAGGTATATTCGCCGTTAATAAAGTGAGGCGTGACTTGCGTGCTCATAATCTTTCCTATTACCAAAAGGGAGACTTCGTTCTTCGGGTACCCCGCGCTGGATTTATAACACATGCACTAATGCATCAACTATAAGGAGCACACGATGTCGTATGCAAAACCGGAACAGCTTGTCGAAACTGGCTGGCTCGAAGAACACTTGGAGGATGATCGTGTCCGCATTCTTGATTGCAACGTAATTCTTACCCCCCTGGAAGAGGGAGGGTTTCAACTAACAAGTGGGCGGGAAGCTTGGGAATCCGGCCATATTCCCGGGAGCATGGTTGCTGACTTAACCTCTGATTTGTCGGATCCGGGCAATAGTCTTCCCCTAATGGCCCCGACGATGGAACGGTTCGCTGATGCCATGTCCCGTTATGGCGTCGGTCCGGAAACCCGTGTTATCCTTTACGATGATTTTTATAACATGTGGGCGGCGCGGGTTTGGTGGATGTTGCGTGCCGTATCCTTTTCGAATGCGGCCGTGTTAAACGGTGGTTGGAGAAAATGGGCGCTGGAACACAGGCCTGTTTCGACGGATATTCCATCCTTCGAACCCGCGAATTTTCCTGCCGTTCGGCGCGCAAACGTCATGGCGACAAAAGCGGACGTCCTAACAGAAATTGGAAAGGCGAGTAGCTGTATCGTGAATGCCTTGTCCCCGGAAGATCACGCGGGCACCGGAGGAATGATCAAGTATCCACGACCGGGCCGGATCACTTCTAGTGTCAACGTGC
>CAZSWX010000124.1:0-6478 GCA_964610865.1 uncultured Enterobacteriaceae bacterium | reverse complement strand
GGGTAACGGGGCTTCTTTTTCGTGGGATATTGAAACGGGCATCACCGCTTTTTTGTGCCGGACATCAGTTATAGTTTGCGGCGAGACGAGAGAAGCTCGCTCCCTTTTCAATCCCTCTAACAGAGTCGAACGTTTTTCTTCATCCACGATCTTGTTAGCTAGATCGAGGCCTACCATTGCGTCGTTAGCGTAGCAAACTAGCCCATCATATGCCGGCGCAATCTTGTTTGCGGTAAATCGTGGACTCAAGGCGGCCCCACCTACCAGGATAGGGCACTGTATTATGGCGGCCTTCAGGTCCTGTACTGTTACTACCATCTGCTGGGCCGATTTAACGAGAAGTCCGGAAAGCCCAATGATGTCCGGCCGATGCTGCCTGACAGAATCAATAAGAGATTCTGGCGCCACTTTGATCCCAAGGTTAACGACCTTATATCCATTATTTGCAAGTATAATTTCTACCAGGTTTTTCCCAATATCGTGGACGTCCCCTATAACTGTTGCGAGCAAGACCGTACCCTTTGCCGCGGTTTCAGTCTTTTCCATAAACGGCTCGAGGTGCGCCACCGCGGCTTTCATCGATTCCGCGCTCTGGAGGACTTCAGCCACAATAAGTTCGTTGCCGTTGAACAGCCGCCCAACTTCGTCCATCCCTGCCATGAGCGGCCCATTAATAATGCGTAGGGGCGCCCGATCTTTCCTCGCCAGGTCAAGATCATGGATTAGACCATCCTTCGAACCTTCCACGATGTATAGTGCCAACCGCTCATCCAGCGGAAGCTTGCTTCGCGTATCCTCTGTAACGGCCTCTTTTTTGTCGCGAAACTGTGCGGCAAACTCAGCAACCGGATCCGCGCCCCTCCAAAAAATCAAGTCACGTGAAAGACTTTTTTCCTCATCGGAAAGCGACGCGTATCGCTCAAGCTTCTCCGTGTTGACGATCGCCAGGTCTAATCCTGCTTTTACACATTCATACAAAAACACGGAGTTCAGGACTTCTCTCCCAGCCGGGGGAAGGCCAAACGAAACGTTACTAATTCCTAGAATAGTTTTACACGTGGGAAGCTCTTCTTTGATATTTCGAACACCTTCTATTGTCTCTTCTCCAGCGCCCTCGTAATTCTTGTCTCCGGTGCCGAGCGGAAATACAAGCGGGTCAAATATTATGTCTTCCGGGCACAATCCGTACTTATCGGTCAGCAAATCAAAGCTTCGCCTTGCTACCTGAACTTTCCGCTCTCGGGTCACCGCCATCCCCTGGTCTGGATCCTCATCTATACATCCAACCACCACTGCGGCACCGTAACGTTTTGCCAAGGGTACAACTTGAGCAAAACGGTCTTCGCCATCCTCTAAATTTATTGAATTGATTAATGCCTTGCCTTGCGAACGTTGGAGGGCCGCTTCGATAACGCCGGCGTCCGTAGAATCCACCATCAAAGGTACCTTGATCTTTTTTACCAGCACATCAAGAAACGCGGTCATATCTTCCATTTCTTCCCGGTCTGGGTCTGCCAAGCATACGTCTACTATTTGAGCGCCACCACGCACTTGCTTCCGCCCGAGCTCGGCTCCCTCCTCAAACTTTCCGCTCGCGATCAGCCGCTTGAACTTTCGCGAGCCGATTACATTTGTTCTCTCTCCCACCAACACGGGGCGTTTGTCCTCGTCTATGACCAGGGCCTCCAAACCCGAAACTACGCTCTGTCTTACAGCTCCCGGTTTTCTAGGAGCTTTTCCTTCCAACATGGCGCTGAGCAACTCAGTGTGCCGTGGCGTTGTCCCACAACAACCACCAATAATGTTTATCCACCCAGCCTCAACGAACCTCTCTAACTTCTTTGCAATCATCTCTGGGGATTCATTGTACTTACCATCTTCGTCGGGTAAGCCCGCATTCGGTACGCAGAGCGTTCGAAATCGCGAACAGGCCGCTAACGTGCGGAGGTGGTCTGTCATGAAATCTGGACCAGTTGCACAATTGAGGCCGAGAGCAAGGAGATCATGATGAGCAACCGCACTATAGAGCGCCTCAACGCCCTGGCCCGCCAACATAGTACCCATCGTCTCTATCGTAACCGAAATGGCGACGGGCACTCGTCCCCCATGGCTCTGGAATGCTTCATCAATCCCGAGCAACGCCGCCATCAGATAGCTCGTGTCTTGGGTTGTTTCAAGTAAAAGCCTATCCACTCCCCCTAATAACAGGGCCTCCGCTTGTTCCCGGTAACACGTTCGCATTTCACCAAAAGTCACACCTCCCGTCACCGATATTGTTTTAGTTGTAGGGCCCATAGACCCTGCCACGAATCGCGGTTTGCCGGATGAATTGTGCTTTGCTACGGCATCCCGTGCGATTCTTGCCGCGGTTGCATTTATCTCTTGCGCCTTTCCCGCCAAGCTATACTCCGCAAGAACAATCGCAGAGGCTCCAAATGTATTCGTTTCAATAACGTCGGCTCCGGCCCGCAGAAAATTTTCGTGGATCCGCGTTATTATTTGTGGGCTCGTGAGAACTAGATTCTCATTACACCCCTCATATACTTCGCCACCAAAATTCTCTGGCCTCAACTGCTCGGCCTGAATAGAAGTGCCCATTGCCCCATCGAAAAGCAAAATGCCCCTTTCCAGTGCTTCTTCTAACTCAGACAGACTCGTAGAGCCTTGCTTGCTCAAATTATTCAATTCCCCCAAAATAATCCTCTCATTGTATGACTACCTAGAAAGGTAAAAACTCTCTGACCACATTTTTGTAGTCTATAATTGATGTCGTCCAACGCAAATGACGTATATCTTATCGTTACAGATGTGTGCATTCCGACGTGTTACTTACCTTAGCTGACCCTCAATAAAGGGTACCTCATACACCTTAGGGTGATTGATGGGACCGTGGCCGAAATAACCGTCCTCCCCGAACAACTCGCCGTGATCCGCCGTGACAGTGATGTAGGTTTGATTTGGAACAACATCGCACAGTTGTTCAAAAACCGAGTCTAAGAACGTTACTGCGTCGACCTGGCGTTGACGAAGATGGTCAAGCTGCCTCTGGTCGAATTGTTGCTCGTCGGCCCGCTGGACCTTGCCGCCAACCGCAGCGTCGTCGAGGTGCTTAAAAACACCATGAACGCCATGTATCTTTGGCCACTTCTCCTTCGGCTCGTTGGGTAGCGCGTAGGGGTAATGAGTCTCACCGACGTTCAGAATGTAAAATGAGGGCCTTTCCGCTGAAAATTCGAGTCGCTCAACCATCGCGGCCATGTCGTTGTGGGTAGGCATCAATGTGAAAGAATCAAAATCTTTGTTTAACAATGTTGCTGGGTTCAATACCGGAAGCGATACCATGGCATGAGTCAAGTAGCCGAGTTCATATTTCAGAAACGTAGGTAAAAATAACTGCGGGACGAAGCTCTTGAACTCCACTTGTTTGGCTCCGAGTCTTTCCTGGTACTTAAGAAAATCCCTCTTGTAGTATTCAGACGCATAGACGTGCTTCGGATTGCTATGAGGCAATAGGCCCATCAGCATATTATAATGGGAGGGTGCTGTCCAAGATGCGTAGCTCCAGCGTCGCTCTAACATACCTAATTTGTTCATAAATTTGGGCGCTGCGGCGACGAAGGAATCGTATCGACAACTATCGAGTACGACTACGATGTAATTGTTGCCCGCGCGAGGAAGCGGCATTTTTGAGGAAAAAACAGCACCTTCATGGGGGATGGACACAGATCCATCTTCGGGACCAGATTTTCGGACTCCTTTCTTCCTAGTGAACAAATCAAAGATCCCCATTCCACGTCCTTTTCAAAACCCGTCCGTGAAGACTTCTGTATGGTCTAGCACGGGTCTCTTCACAGCTTCAAAATATGTGAATCAGAAAACTTTCGAAAGGCGTTACGACAATCCACTACGAGTGGGCTATGCCGTGCTATAAAATCAGCATCAAAGACAGTGTGATCCGTTAACATGACCACGCAATCCGCCGATCTGAGTGTACCCTCATCCAATTCGATCGAATCAAGATACAATCCTTCTAGGCACAATTGGGGAACATACGGATCCGAGTAGGATAAGACCGCACCCTTTTCATGAAGTCTCTGTAACACTTCGATTGCCGGGGACTCGCGGATGTCATTAACATCTTTTTTATAGGCAACACCAAGTGCGAGGAGTTTCGATGATCTGAGGCTTTTAGATTTTTCGTTCAAAGCATCTGCTATCCTACTGACCGTAAAATCCGGCATACCGCTATTGATTTGTCCTGCGATTTCTATCAGCCGTGGCTCTATCCCGTTGAGCCTGGCTTTCCAGGTTAGATAATACGGATCAACCGGAATACAATGACCCCCCAGCCCTGGGCCGGGGTAGAACGGCATAAAACCAAATGGCTTAGTTTTTGCCGCGTCAATAACATCCCACACATCAATTCCGAAGGCGTGACACAATTGTGCCATTTCGTTTGCAAGCGCAATGTTTACGCTACGAAAGGTATTTTCCATCAACTTGACCATTTCGGCAGTCTCTGGGGATGACACCGGCACCAGGTTATCAATAAATTGACTGTACAATAATACTCCCAATTCCGTGCAGTGTTCACTTACGCCACCGACAACCTTTGGGATCGTCTTCGTCATGTACCTAGTATTTCCGGGGTCCACGCGCTCCGGAGAGAACGCCAAAAAGAAATCTTCTGCAACGTGCAATCCGGACTTCTCGAGGATGGGAAGCACCACTTCCTTCGTCGTACCAGGATAAGTTGTGCTTTCAAGGACAATCAACTGTCCTCTTTTGAGATGCTCAGCAACGGCTTCAACTGCGGCGATAATATGAGAAAGATCTGGATCGCGACTTTTCCGCAGGGGCGTTGGAACGCAAATACTAATCGCGTCGAGTTGCTCTAATACATCAAAAGATTGGGTAGCCCGGAAATTGCCGCCATCTACAAATTTTTGAACGTCCGCGCCAGTAATGTCGAGCACATGAGAATTGCCAGTGTTAATAGCCTTAACTTTGTCACTGTCAGTATCTATCCCGGTAACATCAAATCCGCTACCGGCCATCTCCAGCGCGAGAGGCAACCCAACATACCCTAAGCCAATGACCCCCAACCGGCCCGTGCGCCCTACTATTTTTCTCTTGAGCCGGGCGCCCGCCTCGGAAAACTCTGCCACTCTGTACTCCTTGACTGCCTTCCCGTCACTACCATGGGAGAATGCTATTTAATAGTGAGGGGGGACGCCTCGTCCACCTGGTTCCTTTATCCATGATTCTTGTCGGTGCCCCATATGGAATGATCTTTCTGGGTATTTAATAAACATATTGTGATGAGGGAAGCAGTTCACAAAAATTAGTAGGCTGTAGCTCGCCGAGTTGCATTGATAGTCTTCGACACCACTCATAAATATTGCAAGAATCTGCTACTATAAGTTTGCCCTGGATACACTTTTCCGAAGGGGGTGGAGCCAATTGGAGCCTTACAACGACCTTTTCAACCCGACAGCGGAACATGTACTACTCCGCAACACTACTCGCGAATTTGTCAAGAAGCATGTCGAGCCCCAGGCGCTTGAGTACGATCGCAACGAAGAGTTTAATCTGAGCCTGTTCCGGCAACTCGGGGACCTGGGACTTTTCGGTATAACCGTACCAGAGAAGTGGGGTGGTT
The DNA here is from genome assembly GCA_964610865.1 of uncultured Enterobacteriaceae bacterium. GTDB lineage: Bacteria > Desulfobacterota > Binatia > Bin18 > Bin18 > Bin18. Next base: position 816 of record CAZSWX010000124.1, on the reverse strand, counting down.
CTGGCATGGACCCTGTAGCTGCCGTTATAGCTCATGAGGAACTTGCCGCGTCCGACCCTGGGTTTTGTCTCGCGTATCTCGCGCATTCAATGTTGTTCATCAATAACTTCGCGCGGAACAGCAATGAAAAACAGCGTAAAAAATACTTGCCAAAGGTGGTTTCCGGAGAATGGATAGGAGGCATGTGCATGACTGAGCCCTCCGCCGGAACGGACGTCCTCGGCATGAAAACAAAAGCGGTCCGAGACGGGGACACATACAAAATAACAGGGCGCAAGATGTTCATCACCAACGGCGCACTAAATGACTCTACCCTAGGTAATATTTTTCTGGTGTATGCTAAGACGGAAAGAGGGCTTAGCTCCTTCATAGTTGAAGAAAGTTTTCCGGGATTTTCGCTTGGCCAACGCCTACACGGGAAGACCGGCATGCGGGCCTCTACAACTGCTGAGCTTGTCTTTGAGGATTGTCAGGTCCCGGCGGAGAATCGTCTCGGGGAGGAAGGCGACAGCATACTGCATATGATGCGCAACCTAGAAATTGAGCGAATAACCATAGGTGCTATGGCCACTGGGATAGCCGGTCGTTGTGTGGAAGATATGACGCGTTACGCCAGTGAAAGGATCGCATATAATCGGCCGATTAACGAGTTTGGCCAAATACAGCGGCATATTGCCGAGTCCTATGCCCAATACATGGCGTCAAGAACATACTTATACCACACAGCAAGCCGTATGAATCTGGACAAGCCAGGCCATCGCATCGATTCGGATGGTGTGAAACTCGTTGCAACGACTATGGCCAAAAACGTTGCCG
>CAZSWX010000123.1:0-6511 GCA_964610865.1 uncultured Enterobacteriaceae bacterium | reverse complement strand
GGAGTGTCACAAAGCATTAGGAGCGGGATATCAAAAGCGTCGCAAAGCTGCATAAACCTGGTGGCCTTGTCTGCCGCATCCGAATCTATCGCACCGCCTAGATGTTTTGGATTGTTGGCAATGATTCCGACAGGACGACCCTCTATCCTAGCAAATGCGGTTATCATCCCTACACCAAATTGCGCCCGGATCTCGAGAACAGAGTCCGTGTCCGCCAATGTCTGTATAACGTCGCGCACTTCATACACCCTTAATCTGTTCTCTGGCACTATGTGTCGAAGGATCCGTTGGTCAGCGCATTCCCATGCTGAGGTCGCACCCTGAAAATAAGACAGATACTTTTTTGCTACGCGAACGGCTTCCTCTTCGTTCTCTACAGCAATATCTACCACACCGTTAGGAACCTGATCCTTCATAGGACCCACTTCCTCCGGTCTGTACACCCCGAGTCCCCCCCCCTCAATCATGGCTGGACCGCCCATACCAATATTCGAACCTTTAGTCGCAATTACTACGTCGCAACAGCCAAGAATGACTGCATTACCGGCAAAACAGCGGCCAGAAGTGATGCCTATCAACGGTACTAAGCCACTTAGCTTGCCCCAAAGGTAGAAAGCCGGGACGTCTAACCCGGACGGACTTGGCCAGTCGGTGTCGCCCGGGCGTCCTCCTCCTCCTTCTGCAAAAAATACTACCGGTATTTTCCAACGGTCAGCCAACTCAAACATGCGGTCCTTCTTGTAGTGATTTTTGAATCCTTGGGTGCCGGCAAGAACCGTATAATCGTAAGATATTACGATACATTGAGCAGCCTTTTCATCAAATATTTCACCGTTTACGCTCCCAACCCCCGCTATCATGCCATCCGCAGGTGTTCGCCTTATCAGGTCATCTAGGGATCGTCGTTGTCGCTGGGCAGCTATTATCATGGGACCATATTCAACGTAGCTGCCTTTGTCGCAGATGTCGTACACGTTTTCTCGGGCCGTCCGTTGCCCTGTTTTTCTGCGTCTTGCAACCGCCTCCGGCCGGGCACTGTCCTGGCCCAACTCATGCCTTTCAATGATCTCCGCTAAATCGGGGCGTATATAATCAAGGTCCGGGCCTTCGTTTTGATCCGTGGTAATGATCCCCGTCTCCATTTCTTCAACGAAGGCAAGGGCATGCCCCTCGAAAACAGCATCTCCCTTGTCAACAGTAACATCGTGTATTTGCCCAGCTATTTCTGCGCAAATTACATGCTCCATTTTCATCGACTCCATGACCATGAGTTGTTGACCCACGCTGACTCGATCACCGGGCTTAGCTTCAACGCTTACTATGGTTCCTTGCAAAGGAGCTAGAACCGCCAATGTGCCTTCGGGTCCTATGGTTTGTAAATTATCTCCGTCACTAGGAACGCTAACATTGTCTCCCGACTCTCCGGAAATTCCGTGCTTTAGCACCGCTAGCGGATCAATTTTATCAACCTTAACCCCGGCAAGATTATTCTCAAGAGCAGCGTCTGTGACTTCGAAAAAGAGCCCCCGGTGTTTTGTATCCTGCGTCAACTCTTCGAGGTGTTCTTCAATAAAACTAGTGTAAACTTGATTATTTATAACGTCTTCATGTTGTAAAAGGTTCTGTAGAAAGGAAATGTTCGTGGGAACACCTTCGATTTTAAATTCGCATAACGCCCTGTACGTCTTGCTTAGGACCTGTCGAAATTCCTTCGATGCTGAGTGTGCAATGAGTTTGGCCAAAAGGGAGTCAAACCTGACATTCGTTGTATATCCGCCGTAGCCGAACGAATCGATTCTCAGGCCAGGGCCAGACGGTACCTCGAAAGCCGTCAAGGTTCCTCCCGATGGCCGAATAATACCGTCGGACCCCATTGTTTCCATGTTAATCCTGGCCTGGATAGCGAAGCCTCTTGCGCTGGGGATGTCATCTTGCGATAGCGCTATATCATTGAGTCGGGCCCCGGCCGCAATCTGCAACTGGCTCCTCACAAGATCGATTCCTGTCACTTCCTCGGTGACAGTGTGCTCAACCTGAAGACGAGCGTTTGCCTCAATGAATGAAAAGCAATCCTCGCCGTCTCCCTTTTCCTGGTCAACGAGAAACTCGAACGTACCGAGACTTTTATAGTTGACGGATCTTGCAAGCCGCAGCGACGCATCTATTAATAATTGTCTGAGTCCAGGAGAGAGACTAGGGGACGGCGCTATCTCTATTATTTTTTGATTACGCCGCTGGATACTACACTCCCGTTCACCGAGATGACTACACTCTCCGTACGCATCCCCCACTACCTGAATCTCGACATGCCTAGCTCTCCGAACGAGTTGCTCCACATAGACATCGCCGTTACCACACGATGCGGCCGCCTCAGATCTACACCTGTTGTAAGCTTCTTCCAACATGTCGGCGGAATGAACCGCGCGCATACCCCGGACCCCACCCCCGGCGACGGCTTTAATCATAATACCGTTACCGTCCCCCACAGACGCGAAAAATTCTCGGGCCTGGTCAAGGGTCGTTGCGCCAACCGTACCCCTTACAACGGGCACACCATTTTTTTGAGCCAACCGCCGCGCTTCAACTTTGTTCCCAAAGATAGTCAGCTGTTCCGGTGTCGGCCCGACGAAAATTAGACTGCTATCTAAACAGCGGCGCGCAAATTCTGGATTTTCACTCAGAAATCCGTATCCGGGATGCACTGCATCGCAGCCTTTTGCCTCAGCGACATCAAGAATTTGTTGCATATCCAAATATGCGGCCGGGCCAGACCCCCCGAGTGGGGCGGCAAGATCTGTCTTTCGAATGTGTAAGGATTCCGAATCGTCCTCACAAAAAATCGCAACGGTTTCTATACCGAGGCTCGCGGCAGCGCTCGCCACTCGCACAGCCACCTCCCCTCGATTAGCGATTAAAAGCCTAGTCAGGTTCATACGGCCACCTTCACAAATTGTGTCTTCTGCCTGCGACCAAACCCCTCGTAGCCATCCACGAGCTCGGCCAGGCTCATTTTATAAACTGTAACACTACTGGAAGGATTATCGGTATTTAACCCTTACCTGATTTTCGGCCGCACTATTCTTTGGTTTTCTTTACGGCCTCAGTCAGTTCGGGTACGGCTTTAAAGAGATCGGCTACTAGTCCGTAGTCCGCTACGTTAAAAATAGGCGCGTCAGGATCCTTATTAACCGCCACTATTACTTTGGAATCCTTCATCCCCGCCAAATGCTGAATCGCGCCGGAAATACCGACAGCTATGTATAAATCGGGAGCCACTACCTTACCGGTCTGCCCAACCTGCAGATCATTTGGAACAAACCCAGCGTCGACCGCCGCACGACTTGCCCCCATAGCGGCGTTGAGCTCATCAACTAAAGGTTCAATATATGTCGTAAAATTTTCGCCCGATTTGAGTCCACGACCTCCAGACACTACGATGCCCGCCTCTGTAAGGTTGGGCCGATCCGATTTTGTCTCATTAAACTCAACGAACCTCATGGTAGTAGTGCTTTCATCGAAACTTACGGAAACCTGCTCGATCGGCGCAGTTCCCTCAGTTTGAGCTGCATCGAAAGCGGTATTGCGAACTGAGACGACTTTTATATCGTCAATCAATTAAATAGATGCAACCGTATTAACAGCGTACAATGGCCGCTCCATCGTCCCATCGTCACAAAATCTCACGACGTCACTTGCCATTCCCACACCAAGTAGACCTGCGGTTCTGGGTAGGAGATCCTTTCCAACGGCGGTAGAGGCAGCTAATAACAACGACACGTCGTGCGCCCCTACTAATTGTGCCAGCGCTGCCGCATAGGAATCGGCCAAGTAAGTGGCGAGTCGCCCATCCTGAACGGCAAGTACTTTGCTTGCACCATAGTTAGACAATTCCATCGCGGTTGCAGAAGTGTCTTCTCCTAGTACACAAACCAGCAAGTTCCCCCCGAGTGCGTCCACCGCATCTTTCCCTGCCTGAATAGCTATTAAGGAACTTTTTGGCACGGTGTGTTTGTTCGTTTCGGCAAAAACAAGAATATTACCCATGTCTATTTTCTCCGGAATCGGCGTAGTATTTGTCTGGCGCTCATAATGTATGCCATTTCAGATTGCTCACAGCTATATGACTTTTGCTTCATCGTGGAGCAGTCCAATGAGTTCTTCTACAGTTTCAACTTTTTGCCCTGCCTGCTTCTCGGCAGGAGGTTCGAGCGCTCGAATTACCAGACGGGGTTTAATATCGGCTCCAAGATCAACCGCCGCTATTTCCTTTATTTCCTTTTTGCGTGCCTTCATGATGCCAGGCAAAGAAGCATACCGGGGTTCATTTAACCGCAGATCAGAAGTCACAATACCTGGAAGAGCAAACCCTACTGTTTCCAAGCCTCCGTCAACCTCACGGGTAACATTAACGGATTTATGGTCGTCTGATAGTACCAACTCTGACGCAAACGTCGCCTGAGGCCAACCCAAAATTGCCGCCAGCATCTGGCCGGCTTGGTTTGCGTCATCGTCAATTGCTTGCTTCCCCATAAGTACAACCTGAGGATTCTCCATCTCGACGATTTTCGCGAGTAATCGAGCCACTCCCAATGAATCGAGCATCTGTTCACAACTCACCAGAATCGCCCTATCTGCCCCCATAGCCAGGCCCGTCCTCAACTGCTCGGTCACTACGGTATCACCTATACTGACCAGCACTACCTCTCCGCTTCCGAGCTTCTCTCTAATGCGCAGCGCTTCTTCTATGGCTATTTCATCGAACGGATTGATAACATACTTCACGTTGTCTGTTTCTATCCCAGACCCGTCCGATTTTACCCGGATAGTTGTTTCAGGATCGGGGACCCGCTTAACCGTAACGATTAGTTTCACAAAAATTTTCCTCCTGTTGAAAACTCTGACCTACTAGTCCTCTACACGCCTTCACCTATATAACAGACGCTTCATTCACACTCTAATTCACCGGGTGAAAGACAGCCTGTCAACTCCAGTAGCATAACCGTTATACCTGTACCCAATCGTAAATAATTGAGCCTGGGTCATGAGTTGTGGAGCCCAAGACGGCCAGAGAGATTTTTACCTGCTTTAACGACCAAAGGCACCAGTTCCCCTTGAAGCCGCTCGGCGCCTGTCCGGTACGTGGGACCACTGACAGCTAAACTCCCCACTACCGTACGAGTATGGTCCCTAATAGGCGCCGCTACCGCAGAAACATCATTCAGATACTCTCCATCCTCCAGTGCAAAACCTTTTTCTATCACCTCGCTTAATTCCGCTTTTAGTGTGCCCGGGTCGGTGATTGTGCGCGGAGTATGCACGGGGAGAGAATCAGCCACAGAACGTGGGAAATCCTCTCCAATCTCAAAGGCAAGATGAATTTTGCCAGCGGCTGTCGAATGCAACGGGAGCATCTCTCCCAATTGTGACACAATTCGAACTGGTTGCTCTGGTTCCATTACATCGACGGGTACCACTCTACCGTGCCTCATAACAGTAATATACACGGTCTCACGAGAAGCCTTGACAACTTCCTGCATGACTGGTTTAGCTTGCCGTAAGAACCCCAGATGTTTTATGTAACGCTGCCCCAATTGCACGCACTTTGCGTCCAAACGATAATTCTCGTTCGCCTTATTTTGCTCTATGTACCCTCTCGATTCTAATGTAGCCAATATACGAAATACATTGTTTTTGTGCAGCGCAAGCCGCTTGCTTAGTTCTGTGACGCCTAATTCTCCATCAACGTAGAACTGCTCAAGAACGTCAAGGGCATGGACAACCGCTTGGATGATATAATTACTCTTTTCACGCCGCAAAACGAGTACTCCCCGATATATGTTTATAAGCAACCTGTTTCCAATTAAAAACCCGTTTTAATTTATGTAATATTCTTTTGTCAACACGGTTCCAAATCTGATTCCGGAGACGCCCCTTTATGAATCAAACTGTGGGTACAAACGTTCTGAATCCGTCCGGAGGTTTTCCTCTAGTCCTAACGTGCGAACACGCATCTTGCGAAATTCCTCCCGAATACAACGGTCTTGGTATTTCGGAAGGTGAAATTCAACGGCATATAGGTTGGGATATTGGCGCGTACGCGGTGACCTCAAAAATAACGAAACTTCTTGATTGTACATCCATTTGTTCTCTATATTCGCGGCTCCTGATAGACTGCAACCGGGCTCTCGAGGATCATGACCTCATAGTCCCTCGAAGTGACGGAACCGATATTCCCGGCAACTCAAACCTAAAAAATTCCGACATTACGAAACGTATAAAATCCTTTTACGAACCCTTCCATTCCGCTGTAGACGATACTCTTACAAATAGGGAAGATCCTCCCAATTGCCTAATCAGCATTCACAGTTTCACCCCTGTTCTTGCCGGAAAAGAAAGGCCATTTGATTTGGGGATACTATTCGATACCCATGAGGATCTTGCAAAGGAACTAGGGGATAAACTCTATCGAAAAGATCTTCGCATTAGATATAACGAACCGTATTCGGGAAAA
>CAZSWX010000122.1:4556-6536 GCA_964610865.1 uncultured Enterobacteriaceae bacterium | reverse complement strand
TGTTTGAACCAGACACTCTCTTGCCGGAGCAGTATTTCAGCTTACTCGGCCGAAAGCCGCTTCAGGGTGAGAAACGTCTACTCCTGGCTATGTTAGAGGATGCGGTGCATTGTTTCCAGACCTACCTTTTGGCAAAAAAACCACACGAAAGGAGGCTCTTCCAAGAGTCCGAAGAGTGGATCAACTCTACCGACGGTTTGTGGTTCTTCTCCTTTGAGAACATCTGCGATGTGTTGGGAATTAATCCTGGTCGGATGCGGAATGCTCTAAAAGAATGGAAAGAGGAGCAAACGTTGCAATACGCTCAGCAAGGCGAGGCATTAGTGGATGTTGCGCCGAGCATCAAGATTCCGGCGAGAGCGGACATCTAAGTGTTCTGCAGAGGAGGATGCCCCCGCGGCCTGGTATCGCAAAGGCTATACGGTACCGACGAATGACAAGAGAAGTAGTGTGGTAGTTTCTACAGATTCCCCTAACGTCTGAAAATCCTTCCCGGTAACCCCGTTTTTGTGGGTATTCCAGCGGAGTGTTGAAACTATGATAAGGCCGCCCAGCGGAATCACCAGTGCGATGCCTACAATCGACGTGAGCGTGAAGAGAATGCCCAGGGCTATCAGGCTAGCTAAAGCAAATTCATTGAACTGAATTTGCTTTATGAGCAGTGTTGTCCAGTCTTGATCTGGACCGTTTCGGGAGCTGTAGGCCAGAACTACCCATGCCCAGCGTCCAAGCATAGGTGCTAATAATAATCCGGCGTCTCGATAACCTCCGTGAAGCGAATGAAGCGCATAGATTTTCAGCACTAGCAATGTTCCGTGTAGAAAGACCCGGTTGCTCATAAGCAAGGACGTCGAGACAAGCCTATCTATTCGTTTTGCTCCAAGGAATGTCCTTCCTGTAAGCGCTAATACAGACATAGCGGTAACATCTCGAAGCAGGGGTGACAGCAATGGTTCCAACAACATACTCATAGTCCACGCGCCAAGTCCTAGGGTGAGGCCGACTATAGGGAAATAAGTCGCTGACTGGACCCATATCGTGGAATCAATTTCAACTTTGTTTCTGCTGGGAAATATTGTGAGTAGTTGCATCGCAACGAGGAACCTGGTGAACATGCAGGCTCGTATAACACTTTGCAACGCGACGGCAAACGGCATGTCCTGATTTAGGCCGAGGTCCAAACCATAAAATTTTTGTTATTGGTCTGTGTTTCTATGAATTTGTCATGGATAATCGCGGCGCGAGCGCGTTCCTCCCCGACCAAGACCGCCATAGTGTTTGAAGGCAGGACAATAACCTACGGCCAACTAGCGCGCCGTGTACAGGCCGGGGCAATGGCTCTCAAGCGTTCTAACGTTCGAAGAGGAGACAGGGTGGCGGTGTTGGCCCGCAATTTGCCTTCGATGCTTGAAATATTATTTGCATGTACGGTTATAGGTGCGATTTTTGTACCAATAAATTGGAGATTGCGTCGAGCGGATATTAAATATGTATTAGATGATTGTGTACCCAAGGTTCTAGCATGTGACAATGTTCATGCGGAACTTGTAGATCCCGGCTGGGCACCGCATCTTTGGTGCTTGGAGGAAGGAGTTGGTTACCCGTGGGTATCGTATAACAATTTGCTTTCCGAATCCTTTGGTCAGCCTCAAGAACCACAGCCTACTTCGCTCCAGGATCCCATCTGTATCTTGTACACCGCAGGCACGACGGGCCGGTCAAAGGGTGTTTTGTTAAGTCAATCTAATGTGCTCTGGAACGCAGTCAATTCTAGATTTCTTCATGGGCTGACGGGCAATGACCATGTGCTCACAGTGATCCCTTTGTTTCACACGGGAGGTCTCAATATACAGACGATTCCGGCCTTATTTACAGGAGCTACAATTACCTTGCACCGTGGCTTTGATTCGGGGTCCGCATTGACCGCTATCGACCAGGAGAAACCGACATTAACTGTGCTTGTTCCCAGTCAAATGGCAA
>CAZSWX010000122.1:0-4456 GCA_964610865.1 uncultured Enterobacteriaceae bacterium | reverse complement strand
CTGGGGAGATCCTACTAAAAGGTCCAGCAATTAGCTGTGGGTATTGGAAGGAATCGCAGCGTTTGGAAAAGGACTGGTTTTCTACTGGAGACATGGCTCGCCGAGATATCAACGGTTTCTATTACGTCACAGGGCGCATCAAGGACCTTATCATCTCCGGCGGAGAGAATGTTTCGGCAGCAGAGGTAGAGCAAACCCTATGCGAACATAGCGGGGTGGTAGAGGCGGCTGTTATAGGATTGCCGCACCAACGGTGGATTGAAGTTCCTGCGGCGGTTGTAGTTGTAAGCAAAGCGGCTACTACGGAAACTTCGCTTATTGCGCATTGCACTGATAGACTTGCTAGTTTTAAGGTACCGAAGCGTATATTTTTTATCGAAGCTCTTCCCCGCAATGCAATGGGTAAGGTGGAAAAATACAAGTTGCGGGAACAATTTTGTTGACAAAATAACTAAGGGACCACTCGGGACTTTGTACGGGGGGATGTCACACCACTAATTCTCCGCCGCTAAGGAGCGGCGGTAATCGGCTATCCCTCTTTTTGAAGTTAGGGTTCTTGATAGTAGAGAGGCCAAACCGTACGGCCCGCCACGTTTACTAAAACAATTGCACCGGATGGGGCTATAGGTCGGTTTTAGCCTAAGGAAAGAAATGACTCTTTGGCGACTGATATAGCGGCAGAAGGGAGCAGACCCAGCAGTACGGTCCCAACCGCGGCGACGAGAATCGCGGCGCCCAAGGGCGAGTGGAGTGAAGGGACAAACTTTGGGTTAGAATTTTCTTGCATGTACATTTTGATGATTACGCGGACATAATAATAAGCGGAAACCACACTATTAAGAACGCCTATCACAACTAGCCAAAGGTAACCTTCCTGGATCGCCGCGTTAAACACATAGAATTTCCCGGTGAATCCTAACAAAGGAGGAACCCCTGTTAAGGAAAGCATAAAGATGGTCATGGCCATTGCCAGTGCTGGGTGGCCGAGTCCGAGTCCTTGAAAATCCTCGATTCTTCCGTCCGAATTTCCGCCGCCGACTGCAACGATGACACCAAAGGCTCCTAAGGTAGTGATCCCGTATGCAACGAGATAGTACATGAGCGCTGGTCCGCCTGTCTCTTGCCCCGCGACCATTGCAACCAAGAGATAGCCCGCGTGGGCGATGCTGGAATATGCGAGCAGGCGTTTCAGGTTCTCTTGCACCAGAGCGGTAATGTTCCCGACCGTCATGGTGAGTACCGCGATTCCCCAGAGAAGAGCGGCCCAGTCGTCGTGGATTGGCTCTAATGTGCCCAGAAATATTCGGACGAAACTGGCAAATGCCGCGGCCTTTACCCCGATCGCCATGAGCGCGGTTACTGGGGTAGGTGACCCCTGGTAGACATCGGGGGTCCAAACGTGGAACGGCACTGCCGCGACTTTGAAACCAAACCCTACGATCAATAAACCGATACCGATTGAGAGAAGGTTCGAGGTGCCATTCGTCTCCAGATAAGCCGCTATGGCCCCCAACTGGAGGGATCCTGTGGCTCCATATATGAGTGCAATCCCGTACAATAGAAATCCACTAGCAAATGCTCCTAGTAGGAAATATTTAAGGGCAGCCTCTTGCGACGTAAGGTGTTGCCTCCAAATCCCGGCCAGCACATACAGAGCCAAAGACATTGTCTCCAGCCCGAGAAAAATGAATATGAGGTTGGTGGCGGCTGCCATGACCACCATGCCAACTGTTGCGAACATTACTAGAGAATAATATTCCCCATGCTTTATTCCGGCCGATTCGAGATAGCGCAAAGACATGAGTACGACGGTCCCCGCGACTACACAGAAGAACAAGTTGAAAAAAAGTGCGTAGGAGTCGAGCGCAAACATTCCATTGAAAGACGTGAGATCCGTTTGTCCCCACAATAGAAAAGAGGCCAGCCCCGCAAGGCCGAGGCCTGTGAGGCTTAACCATGCTAGCAGTGGCCTATCGTCGTCCTTTATCCAAATATCCCAAAACAAGGCGAGCAGGGCTGTCGTGCACAAGACCAAAAGCGGAAGGACTGATAGCCAGTTAATGGCCGGTATTACAATTTCCATGGGGCTATTCGTTATTCGATATTTTGTTTTTTTGAGGAAGCGCTACCAGTGGCGAGGAAGTTTTGTATCTGTATTGGACGGGGTTGTGGTTTGTCGCACTCGGCGAGCCGGCCTCGCCGATTCTAGCCAGCGTTGCCTCCACCGATTTTTCCATGCGACTCAAGAAAGGATTGGGAAATAGCCCCATAAAAATCATGGCTGTTATTAGTGGCGCAAATATGACGATCTCGCGCGTACAAAGGTCTGGCAGACTACCGTTCTTTTCATTTGTTAGTGGTCCGAAGAATACTCGTTGGTACAGGCGAAGCATATACACCGCACCTAATATAATTCCCGTTACGGCGATAGTTGCGGCTAGGGTGCTCTTTTGGAACGTCCCTAACAGAATAAGGAACTCTCCGACAAACCCGTTTAGCCCGGGGAGACCTATAGAAGATAGCGTAGAGATCAGAAAGATCGCAGAAAAAATAGGAAGTTGTTTCCATAACCCGCCGTACTCACTGATGAGTCTGGTGTGACGACGTTCATAAACGACCCCGACGAGTAGGAAAAGTGCACCCGTGGATAAACCGTGGCCCAACATTTGAAACAAGGCTCCTTGTATGCCCTGCAAATTTAACGCGAACATGCCTAGCATCACGAAGCCAAGGTGGCTAACAGAGGAGTAAGCTACCAGTTTCTTAATATCCGACTGTACCATTGCAACCAGTGCCCCGTATATGATGCCGGTCACCGCCAGTGCCATGAAGAGCGGTGCGACTGATAGGGTCGCGTCAGGAAAAAGTGGAAGTGCAAACCGGAGAAATCCGTAGGTGCCCATTTTTAGCAGAACTCCCGCTAAAATGACTGATCCTCCAGTTGGAGCTTCGACATGCGCATCCGGTAGCCAGGTGTGTAGGGGAAAAAGGGGTACTTTAATTGCGAAGGATAATGCGAACGCAGAAAAAAGGTAGAATTGCGTGTTGAGTGGTATGTCCAGAGTATAGAGCCGTAGCAAATCAAAGGAAGGTTTCCCTTGTTGGGCATCGCACAAATGTGCCAAATACAAAATGGCCACTAGCATAAGGAGACTGCCGACCATTGTGTAGAGGAGGAACTTTACGGCCGCGTAAATGCGCCGCTCGCCACCCCATATCCCAATTAAGAAGTACATGGGGATGAGCATTACTTCCCAGAAAACGTAGAACAGAAAAGTGTCAATCGCGACAAAGGCACCAATCATGCCGGTCTCTAGGACCAAAAAGAAGAAAAGATAGTTTCTTACTTTGGTTGTGACACTGCTCCATGTCGACAGAATAACGAGCGGCGAAAGAAACGTTGTGAGAAGGACTAAGAATAGGTTAATACCGTCAATGCCGACGTAGTATTCGATGCCAAAGTTTTGAATCCACGTGTGGCGCTCCACAAATTGGAAATCTGCGGTGGTCTCGTCAAAGCCGAAGAATAGTCCGAGGGATAGCAAAAACGTTAGAACGGATGCACCTAACGCAGTGCGCCGGATAATTTCCTCTTTATTGTCGTTAAAAGCCAACAACGCGACAGCCGTGAGAAGCGGAAGAAAAACAATGATGGTTACCACAAGTAGTACCCCAAGATCATAATCGCCCCACAACAAAGTGATAGCGCGTACAATTGCACGTTGCCTGTTTGCCAGCGGCGAAGGACGGACCCATTCGCTAGCAGTGCTTCGCCGGTTTTGTTTACGATACCATCGATCACAATGGTGTCCCAAACATTCCAAAGCCACCTAGCGACGGAGAAAATGGGGTTCACCACTGACGACATATAGAATTCGTCCACGTAATATTTGTTCAGTAAAATCCTATGGGCTCGTCCCCACCGTTTTTTTAGCCAAGCGGTTGACCCTGGCGACCGTACGTAGAACCAATAAGCGAGTGTTATGCCGAGTATGCCAAGGGCTGTAGGCGAGTATTTTATCGTCGCCGAGACGTGAGGGTGACTGTCGCCATACAGGGGGCTAAGAAGTTGGGGTAACGTGAAGTAACCACCTATCAGTGACAATATGGCAAGAATGACGAGAGGTACAGTCATCGAGGAAGGCGATTCGTGTATATGCGCGGCAGTATCCTGATCCGCGCGATTCTCTCCCCAAAACGTTAAAAAGAGTAGACGGAACATGTAGAACGCAGTCAAACCGGCGCCAAGTGTGGCTACGACCCACAACAGTCCCGACCCGTGGGGGCTGGCGTACACGTGTTCAAGGATCAGATCTTTGCTGAAAAACCCAGACAGGAACGGAAATCCAGAAATGGCGAAGCAACCTACTGCGAAGGTACCGTAGGTAGTCGGCATTCTCTTTTTTAAACCACCCATTTTTCGAATGTCCTGCTCGTTGCTCATGCCGTGCATGAC
>CAZSWX010000121.1:4241-6546 GCA_964610865.1 uncultured Enterobacteriaceae bacterium | reverse complement strand
AGGTAGGTGGAAACGGTCATGTCGTCGTACAGAGGAGGGCTTTCAGGCAGGTAGCCTATCCTCTTGCGCGCCTCAAAGGATTCTTCAAAGATGTCGAAACCAGCGACTTTCACGGTTCCGGCTGTAGCAGGCATAAACCCAGTAATGATCCTCATGGTTGTTGTTTTCCCAGAGCCGTTTGGCCCTAAAAAACCAAGAATCTGACCGGAATCGGCTTGAAACGAAATACTTGATACCGCGGTCAAGTCACCATAACGCTTTGTCAGTTTTTGCACTTCTATCATTGTACCCTACCGCTTCACGCATCGCAGCCGTGATAAATTGTTGAATTGCCTCTTTGGCGGCGAATTTAAGGTTGGTGGGCCCTCTTGTCAAGCAGCCGGCCGTTTATGGGGCCGTCCTTGTGGGTGGGGTGTCGCAACGATGGTGTCTGTGGAAATACCTCTTTCATTTTGGTAGGGCGTGGGGTAGGCAGGTGAGAGGTCGATTGTCCTGGCTATTTCCAAAGGGTAATCGAAGGCCTCTTTTGCGCTATTGGGGCGAAGATATGAAGGTTCGTGTTCTGAATACACTCTGTTTTCCTTCGTCTTACCTTAAGGATGTTTAGGAACGGTGAAATTAAGCGACCAGGAACTCGTGCGGCGCTGCAAAGACGGCGAACGGCAGGCGTTTCAGGAACTTGTAGAGCGGTATCAGAGGAAGGCTGTTGCAATCGCGGTCGGTATATTACGTGATCCAGACGACGGCGTCGATGTTGCTCAAGAGGCGTTTAGCAAAGTGTACACAAGCATAGCCGGTTTCAAAGAGGAGTCGAGCTTTTCTACGTGGCTCTACCGGATAGTGGTCAATTTAGCAATTGACAGACAACGACAGCAAACTCGGCGGTCGACGTTTGAATGGTATCAAGCCGGAACGAGCGAAGGTGAAGACTGGATTGAAAGCGTTCCCGATACGAACGAACCTGAGCCTCCGGAGCATGCTGAAGACAGAGAACTTGGACGACACATAGGGGCGGCTATTGATGAGTTGACGCCTGCCCACAAAGCCGTCATATTACTTAGAGCAGTCGAAGGATTGTCTTACGACGAGATCAGCCAGACGCTTAAATGTTCGAGGGGGACTGTAATGAGCCGTCTGCATTACGCAAGAAAAAAGCTTCAGACGAGGCTAGGGCGTTACCTTTAGAGTGGGTTCATCCGCTCCATCTTTATTATTCGTGTTTCTTGGAAATCACCCTAAAATAAGAGATTAATGCAATACTGTCGCACTCGCGACTACGTTTGAATGGCACGCCAAATGGAGAGTTGTTCTCACCCAACGGGGCTTGTTCCGTTACTGTATGATGGCGAGCTTGATGAGGTAAAACGCCGGCAGGTCTCCCTAATGCTAGCAGACTGTCCTGTTTGTACTCGTCGAATAGGGGCGCTCGATCTGGTGCAAGAGGCCTTGTGCCGGCGTCTGGACGAAGATCTTTCTAAAATCGATTTCTCCAACTTTTCGGACGGTGTTGATCGGAGAATAGAAAGACATGAGAGAGTTCGGAGTTTCGCGTCGTTGAGCCGTTTTTGGGACTTCATTGAGGCTTTGAGGCGGGGATTTTCCTGGGCGCCAAGGATCGGGCTGATAGCCGGATTGGCGCTAATTTTTGGATGGGTTATATCGGACCAGGTTGAGGATAAGGACCGGGCCGTGACTGTGGCGGAGCGCCAAGCCTTAGAGGAACCGGTAATTATGGTTTCGAGAAACCAGGCGCAGATTGAATCCTTATCTGCGACTTCTAACCTCTTAGTGTGGAATGAGCCGACGAGCAATGTGACGGTAATATGGGTGGACGATACATCGGAAGGCGCTGGGCGATGAGTTGTCTTTCCAAAAAGGTTGCGGTCGTCGCGCTCGCACTGGGATTTCTTTTGTTTGGGAACACTGTGCGGGCAGGTGACGGAGTGCAATTGCGAGTGGAAACGGTCCTAGCCACGGATTCGGCGACAGAGTTCGACAATCGTCTTACGCCGATGCGGTCGCAGCTTCAGGCATTTCGTTACTCGGCATACAGGCTCGTACAAGAAGAACGACGCGAAGTGAATTTTGGGAATTCGGCAAATTTCACTTTGCCCGGCGGGAGATTTCTCCAAGTCAAGCCTAAAGAATATGTTAACAATCAGATTGCGCTGCAAGTGAACCTGATGGAGGGTATGTCTCCATCCCCACTGATGAGTACCCTGTTGTCTATACCTAATCGGGGTATGCTGTTTGTGGGGGGCAGTAAGTACAGAGAAGGTACGTTGATTATCCGAATTGGCGCGTC
>CAZSWX010000121.1:0-4141 GCA_964610865.1 uncultured Enterobacteriaceae bacterium | reverse complement strand
GGAAGAAATTCTGTGAGTCCCTGCAAAACGGCGAGGATTATGGAATCAAGATAATCCATGCGCTACCTAGCTCCCGACTTCTATGTTGGTCACGCTCCAGCCTTCTGTCATTTTAGTTATCTTATAGCGACTTCATTAGTCGAAAACTCTCGAAAACCGGGCTGACGATATTATCGGTCGAGGACTGGCTATTTATAACAGGTTCTACCTTGATGTTTTTGGCAGATGACATGAGGGTATACTTATTGAGGTTCGTGGACAGGGAGCGACTTCTCGACAGCGTTGAGTGAGGGTGCTAATCGGTCTCTCTCTGACAGAACCGGATTTCGAAACGGCCATTCGACCCCTATAGTAGGATCATTCCAAGCTAGGGATATCTCATCATTGGGATCGTAGAACTCGGTACACTTGTAGACCACCTGCGCACGGGTGGTCGTAACAGCGAAGCCGTGAGCAAACCCAGGGGGGATATAGAGTTGTCGAAAATTTGCGGCGGAGAGAATCACACTAACCCAGCGCATGTATGTAGGAGATCCTCGCCTTATGTCCACGGCTACATCGAAGATTCCTCCCTCGATCACCCGTATAAGTTTCCCTTGGGGATGTTGGACCTGGGCATGGAGGCCGCGAATGGTCTTGGCTCCAGAGAGGGAGTGGTTTTCTTGGACAAAGGTACCGGCGATACCGGCCGTGCGGTATTGCTCGGCATGGTACGTTTCAAGAAAGAATCCTCTTGCATCTCGATGGACGTCGGGTTCGACAATTATTACGCCGGCGAGTTCTGTGGGACAAAACAGCATTAGCCGTTAATCTCCCTCCACCATCCGTGTCAGGTATTGCCCGTAGGCGTTACCTTTCATCGTGGATGCCTGGCGCATAACCGTTGACGCGGAAATGTATCCCAGCTTGTAAGCGATTTCCTCCAGGCACGCCACCATCAGACCCTGACGAGTTTGCAAGGCTTGAATAAAATTTGATGCCTGCAATAGTGATTCATGTGTCCCTGTATCTAACCATGTGATTCCGCGTCCTAACTTCTCAACGTAAAGATTTTTCGAAGCGAGGTAGGCTCTATTCGCATCAGTTATTTCCAGCTCACCACGGCCTGACGGCTGAAGGTCCGCGGCGATTTCCACTATCCTATTGTCATAGAAGTACAAACCAGTCACAGCAAGGTTTGAACGTGGTGTCTGGGGTTTTTCCTCTAAGGAAAGAACCTCGCCCTGATCGCTGATCTCTACCACACCGTAGCGGTTTGGATCGCGAACTTGATAAGAAAAGATGGTTGCCCCGTTTTTCCGTCCTGCCGCCGTTCGGAGCGAATCGGGAAAGCCATGTCCGTAAAAGATATTGTCGCCAAGGACGAGGGCGACAGCGTCGGGACCGATGAATTGCCGACCTATTAGGAATGCCTGGGCAATACCTCCTGGCTGGGCCTGTGTCGCGTAGGCGATCTCTAGACCGAATTGTTGTCCGTCCGCCAAAAGGCGCCGAAATGCCGATTGTTCGTGGGGTGTCGTGATGAGGAGTACTTGGCGGATGCCGGCGAGCATAAGGGTTGACAGGGGATAATAGATCATGGGTTTGTCGTAAACGGGCATCAGTTGCTTACTTACCGCCCGCGTGAGTGGGAACAATCTAGTTCCTAAGCCGCCCGCTAAAATAATACCTTTCACGATAGATCACCCAAGCCTAGCCTCTTTTGTTGATAATTCCCCTCCGTTACCGATTTGCACCATGCGATATTGTTTATGTACCATTCTACCGTCTGGGCAAGCCCTTGTTCGAACGTATACTCGGGTTCCCATCCCAACTCCCGGCGTATTTTTTTTGCATCTATTGCGTACCGCCGGTCGTGTCCGGGGCGGTCCTGAACAAAAGTAATTAGGTCTTTATATGCATTGGCGCCGGCCTTCTCCATTTTCGGGTTGTGGGTAGCGGGCATTAGGTTGTCCAGTATTGAGCAGATCGAGAGGACAATATCATAGTTGGAGTGCTCGTTCCCGGCACCGATGTTATAATGCTCGCCGCTCCGACCTTTGAGTAAGACGAGTAGTACACCGCTACAGTGATCGTGCACGTGTAACCAGTCGCGAATGTTTTTTCCGTCCCCATAGATTGGTAGTGGATTACCTTCCGTTGCGTTGAGAATCATTAGGGGAATCAGTTTTTCCGGGAATTGAAACGGCCCGAAGTTGTTGGAGCAATTTGTAATTACAGTTTGAAGGCCGTAGGTTTCTTGGTAGGCGCGCACTAGGTGATCGGCCCCAGCTTTAGAGGCAGAGTACGGGGAGTTGGGGGCATAGGAATGGGACTCACTAAACCTGCCACTCTCGCCGAGACTGCCGTAGACCTCATCGGTTGAGACTTGCAGAAATCGAAAAATTCGTTTTTCCGCAGGACTAAGGCCGTCGATGTATTCTCTGGAAGATTCTAATAAAGAGAACGTACCGACAATATTTGATTGTATGAAAGGCCAGGGATTGTCGATTGACCGGTCTACATGGGTTTCTGCGGCAAAATTGACCAATGCACTAGGGCGATGGGTCTTGAACAAATTGGACACGGCCGATTTGTCCCCGATATCGCAACGGACGAAAGTTACGCGAGGATTTGACGACACATCTTCCAAAGTCGTTGAGCTGCCCGAATAAGTCAGGTTGTCAATTATGACGATATGATCACTTGTCTTATCGATGACCATGCGCACAAAATTGCTACCAATAAAACCAGCGCCGCCAGTTATGAATGTTGTCCGCATGGGCTGTAGTTTCCTTGCACAGTTTTGCTAGCCAGGGCGGTGATAGTAGCACAGAAAAGGTATGAAGGCCTCTACTTGTTATGTCGGGGAATGAGCGGCATCGTGTTGGCAGGCTCGAATGGCCATTACGGTCGGGTCGCCTGCAGAGAACTCCTCACAAGACAGCAATTGGCGAGCGCGCCACTTCGTTGGAAAGGACCGTGTCCTCTTATCGGTATCTTGCCCTGATTTAGTGTATACCAGCAAATCATTTTGCAGTGGCTCCTTTGCTCGTACTTGGAAGTACTTGTAGAATATGTTTGCATAGCATTCAACGCTGACCCGCCTGTCTATGGAATTTAGGGCGACCTATAGAAACTAGAAGCTGATCGAAGGAGGTCTCATGGCCGTGGAGATACCTGTGCTTACCCAGCAATTACGCGCGTTTTGTCGAAAGCACTATGGTGATGATTCAGTGGTCAGCAACGTTGAGGCTATGCCCGGGGGCCACTCCGGGCTCAGTTTTGGTTTTTCGGTCCTGTATGGGAAAGCTGGGGAAAATCGGACTGATTCTCTGGTTATGCGTTTACCACCAAAGGGCGTAAGACAAAGCGGTAATACCGACGTCCTTAGACAAGCTCCCTTGTTACGTACCTTGAAAAGGCGGGGTGTCCCGGTGCCGACGGTAATTTGGGCGGGAAAAGACTTACAATGGTTTGGGGTTCCATATTTGATGGTCGAACGTCTTCCCGGCCGAACTTTTCACGTTTGGGATCCCGATTCGTCCTTCGACAGGAGCGCCGGTGGTGTTTCTTTACTATACAAGCAAGGGGTCAACGCTTTGGTTCAAGTTCATAAATTGGATTGGAAAGTTGAACTTGCGGGATGGGGAGTGCCTCGTTCATTGGACGAAGAAATACGTTTTTGGGATCCTATCCTCTCCAAAGCTGCCGAACCTGCGTGGGTGGAATGGGGCGAAGAAGTTCGCACACTCCTCCTGGATCGGGTCCCTGAAAGCCCTCCCATAGGGCTTTTCCATGGAGACTACCAAGGAACGAATCTCCTGTTTGATCAGCAATCCGGAACAGAGAAACTTGTGGCCCTGCTTGATTGGGAGATTTCGGGGATAAGCGGTCATCTTCTTGATTTGGGCTGGTTGTTAGTGTTTATCGATTCGGGGAGCTGGGATAGTCAACGATTACCTTTGTCGACGACCCCCTCAATTGGAGAACTTGTCTCGTTATATGAGGATGGGATGCAGTACCGTGTGCCGGACATGAATTGGTACCGGGCGCTTGCTGGTTACAGGTTTGGCGTTATTAGTTGCTTTAATGTGATGCTGCACCGTAGGGGTAAGCGGCACGATCCCGAGTGGGAACTGATCGCTCCTTCTGTGAAAAC
>CAZSWX010000120.1:0-6594 GCA_964610865.1 uncultured Enterobacteriaceae bacterium | reverse complement strand
TCCGTAAGGAACTGGAAGCAGAGGATGACCCCGAAAAACGTAGGCGGCTCTACGAGCAACTAGTGGGTAAGATGTATGAGAGCGGGAAAGCGCTAAGTACTGCCACCTATTTTGAGATTGATGATGTAATTGACCCGTCGGAATCTCGTCGCTGGGTCACGGCTGCCCTGCGGTCTTCACCCCCGGCTGCGGCTCGCTCTGGTAAGAAGCGACCATGTATCGACACGTGGTGACGGAATCTCAGGACAACCGTTGCTTGGTTTTAACTGTCTAGGGGAATGCCTACTATTGTCCCTTAAAGTTTCCTGGGCGCCGTTCGGCTACCGCTTTGATTCCCTCTTTATGATCTTCTGTCTGTTGGAGACGGTGTTGCTCTGCGAATTCATGATCGGTTGCGGCCTTAACGGCGGCAGCCAAACCTCGTCGCATTGTGGCTCTGACTGATTGTACCGCCAACGGCGCATTCTCTGCTATTTCTGCAGCCAATTGTTCCGCCGCCAGCCGCACATTGTCTTTCTCCGTGAATATTTCGCCTAAGCCCCAGGCTAGGGCCTCTTCGCCACCGACTCTTCTGCCTGTCTGAAAAATGAGGTTGGCTCGCGTTTGTCCAATTAAACGGGGAAGGGTAGTCGTCAGACCGAATCCAGGGTGAAACCCCAGCTTAACGAAATTGGCAGCAAATCTAGTCTCAGCGCACAGGACCCTAAAGTCTGGGACTAAAGCCAATCCAAATCCGCCGCCGATAGCTGCGCCTTGTATGCCGCCTACGACAGGTTTTCTGCATGAAAATAAACGGACGGCTTCGGCGTAGAGAGGATTCCCGGACGGAACGTCCTTCAGGTCTCTTGATGCTTGACCGCTGTGAAAGTTGGCGCCCGCGCAGAAATGTTTACCCTCAGCGACCAACACAATAACGCGACAGTCAAGTTCTTTGTCGATGTCCTCGAATGCGTCTGCGAGGCTCCTTATTAGTTCTGTGTCGAAGAAATTGTTTGGGCCTCTTTTAATTTCTGCGGTCGCTATGTGGTTGGCCTGCGTGACCTCTACATCACCATACTGGCTGCGCATCGGTTTACTCCTTAAATCTCATGTATTCATAGGCGGGCTACCTACTGTTTTAAAAAAGTGTGTTCCTATCAGGGATCCGAGATTAGCACTGAATCCCTTTTAAGACATCCGCGAAACAAAGCTCCTGATGAAGGCATTGACTTGGTCTGGCACCTCCATTTGGAGGAAGTGGCCGCAACCAATTGCCTGTGCAACTTCCGTTCGCTTGAACCATTTTCTTATTCGTTCTGGTTTACCAGCATCGGGAAGGGTATTGGCCATCCATGGCCCGAACATAACTAGACTAGGTTGTAGCATAGCTGCGGCGCGGGCCGCTGTGCCTTCTGCCAATAGTTGAATCTCCTGTATTCTAATATCGGGCGCGGTCTTGCAGGCATCGTTCACTGCCTGACCTACCATAACGGGGTCTGCCTGCGGACCGAAAAATCCAGTGTATAAATCTTTGAAATACTGTTCTCCGTTTTTGGATTGAAGGTTTTTAATCATTTCAGCGTAGAGATGCTCGTTAGGCTTTGTCGGGTTCTCGAGATTCGCAGGTGCGCTTACCGCGGAATCCACCAATACGAAGGAAGCCGACAGAGCTGGAAAATCGTGGCAAAAGGCGATGCCCACCGGTCCGCCGCCGGCATGGGCGACCACAACAGAATTTCTAAATCCCTCCATTTCGGCTATAGCAGCGATGTCGGAGGCGTGCTGTTGTGTCGTATGCCCGGATCCCGGTGTCGTAGAATTGCCCATTCCCCGCCTGTCCATACTCAGCACTCTATGAGATTTGCTAAAAAAGGCGCTTTGTTGGTCCCAATGCCGTGAGTTGGAGCACCAACCATGAATAAAAATTAAATTTGGTTCATCCCGATTTTCCCCGTGAACCTGATAGTAAATTTGAGCGCCGTCCTTAGTTTCATAAGTTGGCATAAACCCCTCCCTAAATTTATTGGCAATTATTAAGCTACTATACTTCTTACATAAAAGTCTTACCCACCGATGCATCAGCGTAGCGACGAGCACCATTGTTTCAAGCGGGGATCTCGTTTTTATCATACGGCTTGTATAATTAACACTTTGTTAATATCGTTGAATGATGGGGAGATTCGACGATGGTTCAGTACAGGTGAGCGATTTAGAAGCAGTCACCGAAGGGAAACATGACAACGCAACATATACTTGGGCCGACATCACATTATTTTTATTCCCAACGGCTCAAACTGCACTACGTAGATTGGGGTAACCCGGAAAAGCCTTTGCTGGTTTTGATACATGGCGGTAGGGATCATTGTCGAAATTGGGATTGGGTGGCGCAAGCGCTGAGGCAAGACTTTCATATAGTGGCCCCCGACTTACGAGGCCACGGAGATTCGGAATGGGCTCGGGGTAGTGAATATTCCGTGATCGAGCATGTGGTTGATATCGCACAGCTCTTGGATCAATTAGAAGCTTTCCCTGTAACTTTGATTGGTCACTCACTAGGTGGCGGTATAGTTCTTCAATACTCGGGAGTATACCCGGAACGGGTAGCGAAGGCCATTTCAATCGAAGGCTGGGGTCCCCCGCCCCAGATGCTACAGGATCAGCCCACCGGCGCGCACCAAAGGATGCAGCACTGGATTGATGAAATGCGAGGATTTGCCGGTCGTTTGCCAAAACACTACCGAAATCTTTCGGAGGCGACGGCCAGGATGCGAGAAGCAAATCCCCATCTGACTGCCGCGCAGGCCAGACATTTAACTCTCTACGGGACGTACCGGCACGAAGATGGTACCTACACGTGGAAATTCGATAACTATGTCCGCGCGCGTTCTCCCTACCGCTTTAATATGGCTGATGCGGAGGAGATTTGGGGGCGCATTATATGCCCGCTCTTGTTGGTGAGAGGTAGCGAATCCTGGGCAGTGGACCTGAATAAGGACAAAGAAAGGGCCGGTGCCTTTCAGGCACCGCTAATTTCTACTGTCAATAAAGCTGGGCATTGGGTCCATCATGACCAATTGGAAAAATTTCTAGATATATCGGAAGAGTTTCTCAAACAATGAAGCGATTTTGTGATTGGTAGGGAGGAAAAAAGCCTCCTCCTTCCGAGATTGCGCGAGGGATCGTACGTTAAGCCACGTGCTCAGGGCTGCGAAAGTACTGAGCCGTTCTTCTGAGCCCAAGGGTTGACCAGATCCGGCTGGTACTCCTTGGCTAAACCCAACATTCCAATTTTTTTGTCGATTGGGTAGAGGTCCGATGTCCTATAGAGAAAATCCACTAATGCCGCAGGTGCAAAGACTATCGTAGGGCGATCAATTTGTGCCGCCCTTGCGATAGGGAACCATCCGTTCCCCGTTGCTGGGCCTATTAGCGCTAAGGTATTTGCGTCTCACCTATGTAGGGCCAGAATGGCGGGGTTCGGACCATTTCCCTCTGGTCCAAATATAGAATGGATAGGATTCATTGCAGCCCTGTTTGTTCAGACTTCCGCACTCAAAATAATAGCGCGTAGAAGTTTGTCAGAAAGCCCAATGAAAGCGACTATTGTTTTGGGACGTTTTTTATAAGCAGTTCGACAATCTGGTCGGCCGTCACACCATCTGCGTCCGCCTGAAAGTTCAATAGGCACCGATGACGTAGCGCCGCGGGTGCGACGTCTATGATATCGTCAAAAGCGACGTTGACGCGGCCGTCCACGAGGGCATTAACTTTAGCTGCCAGGGCTAAGGCTTGAGCCCCTCGCGGGCTCGGCCCATAACGCAAGTACTCATTCACTTCTGGAACGATAGTGTCCCCGCTATCGGGCGTTGCCGCGTTTATCAGCCGCGCGATATAGTGGGCGAGCGGCGGTGCTAGTAGGTCTTCCCGGACGAGGTTTTGCATATTATGCAAATCCTCTGCAGCTGTTTCGTTGGGGAGAACTGGATTTATATCGTATGTTACGCTTTTGGTGGTTCTTTCTAATATCTCACTCAATTCGGAAACGCTTGGCGATTGAATTATTAGCTTCAGTAAGAAACGATCGAGTTGGGCTTCAGGAAGGGGGTAGGTGCCTTCTATTTCAACCGGATTTTGTGTCGCGAGAACGAGAAAAGGGGGGGCGAGCACGTGCGTCTCACCAAACACCGTTACTTGTTGCTCTTCCATAGCTTCAAGGACAGCCGATTGGGTTTTTGGTGTGGCACGGTTGATTTCATCCGCTAGCACCACATTCGTAAAAATAGGTCCAGGCTTGAATTCAAAATGACGGTTTCCGTCCGGCCCTTCAGACAAGACTTCTGTACCAACGATATCGGAAGGCATTAAGTCCGGAGTGAATTGTATACGCTTTGCACTAAGAGCCAGTGCCTGACTCAGCGACTTGGCCAGTAGTGTTTTGCCTAGGCCGGGAACGCTTTCAATAAGTACATGTCCGCCAGCGAAAAAAGCTGTTAGTATCTTTCGTGAAGCAGCCCTTTGGCCTACCATTACGTTCCCAATCTCAGCCTCTATGGAAGCGAATGTGTTACGGAAACTTTCTGCTCGCTGTTCATACCCAGGGGTTGTTGCGCTCTCATAAGTCTTAGCCATAATTGGAGTGCTCTTACCGTAAAATGTCCTGGTATTCTAGGGGAACGCGGTGTCTTATCACGGATTCAACGCTTGGATCATCCTTCAATGGCGCATTGCTATATGGGGTAATTGGAACGGCCGAGTCTTCGTTTGGAAGAAGATCTTCGCTTGAATGGGGGTCTGTCTCGTCTAAAGGGATACGGACTGTTACATACCCAATGTCTTTTATCAGAAACCCGACCGCCCCTTCCCCTTTTTTGTAAAAACGGGTTAATTCCTGTTCCGGTCCATTCTGAAAATTGTTTCGAGATCCTGTATTCGGGAGAGTAGGCTCACCAGTGTTTTGGCTAGAAAGGTTACGGCCTGGTAGAGCGGTAGTGCGATTGTGATTTCCTTGAGCTGCCCCTGGAATCACGCTGTTTTGTTGCCTGCCGTGCGCCAACCCATTTGAGGGCGCGGCATTTTTGGCCCCCGTCCTCTCAACGTCCTTCTTTCCTCCAGCGGGCAAACTTTGATCAAAGGTTATCCCACCTCCGGTTTCCCCCTTTTCTTCGTTAATTTCCGTTGCTTGTCCTTTGGAAGTCGCGCCATCTTTTTCGCGGCTTTCCCCTTGCGACATACTTGCGGACGTTGCCTTACTCATTTCCCGGCCTTGATTAAGGTCTTCCGTACCTTTCTTCTGACGCTCGAAGTCTGTTTGTGGGTTTCCTTCTGACTGACCGGTTTGATCCTCTGTTCGAAAGAAGTTGAGGTCGATGGGAAAGATCTGTGGTAAAGGGATATCCCAATTTAAAAGGCTACGATCCTGTTTCAAGGGTGTTTCAGCCTCTTGAATTTCCATCGAAATGGGCTCTTGTTGCTCTGCCACACGGGATTTTATGCTTTGTTGTGGCCCTGTGACCATCGGACCGATTCTTGGTTCGACGCCTGGCGGAAACTCTTGCCTATTTGGTTCCGAGGTTGGTTCGGCTTTCGTTGCCACTAAGCTTAGATTCGCATAGCTCGGTTGTTGTGGTGATTTACCGGCCGGTGCATATAGAAATGATAAAAGACCCAAGAGAGCAGCTCCCATAGAGAGGCCGACGCGTCTTTCTATTTTGAAAGGGAGTTCGCGCTCCGGCACGAAAAAAGTGGCTTTTTGAGCTGCTTGCCGTCTAAGTTGTGTTTGTATTTCTGCCTGCCACGCTCCGTGAATGTGAGGCGACTTTGCAGTAGCTATCGTCAAGAAACGTTCGCGGCCGGTGACTTTCCTGTCTATGAAAGTAGCTACGGACTCAGTAATGTCGCTCCGACTCTCTCTTGCTACACGCAGAAAGAAGGGAGTTAGTGCCACAGCTAAAAGCGTAAGTGGTATCCAGGGAGGAAGTGACAAACCTGACGCCAGAGCGTAATTGCCGAATAACAAAGCGATTCCGTTGAGGGTGAGGAACGCAATGCGGTTCACAGTCTTGTGCGCCTGCATTCGTTGTTTTGTATATTCAATCAGTGAGACCGCTTTATCCATTTTGCGCCCTGAATTTACGATATTGCCGAACAGCGCGGTTGTGATCGGCAAGGCGTGAAGAAAAAGTGTGAGTACCGTCTCCGCGGGCAACGAAGTAAAGATAGTCTGTCTTGGCAGGATTAAGCGAGGCAGTAATAGAATCCAGACCCGGGTTGGCTATTGGCCCGGGAGGTAGGCCGGTAAAGAGGTACGTATTGTAGGGAGTCGCCGTTCGCAGGTGTGCCCGTGTAATTGGGCCGTCGAAATCAGCTATGCCGTACGCTACAGTTGGATCGCACTGGAGTGGCATATTTCGATGAAGTCTATTTAAGAAGACACTTGCAATTAAGGGCCGCTCGCTAGCCACGGCAGCCTCCTTCTCTATTAAAGACGCAAGTGTAAGGATCTCGTGTTTGGTAAACCCCATTTTTTTTGCCTGCAGCTCCATGGCGGCGGTAAACACATGCCCCGACCTGTCCAACATACGTCCGAGAAAAGAACCGGGCGAACTTTGCTGCGTT